>JAFGFK010000187.1 GCA_016931135.1 Candidatus Sumerlaeota bacterium
GAGAAAAATCGCCCAAAATTAAAAAAAAAAGACCTCAGAAATGCAAATAGCATATAATGGTTGCATATTGCAATACCTCTGTATTTTTATATGCATTATGCAATGGGGGGTAATGTTAGATATGTTCATATTTATCAATATTATATAAATTATACCCTTCTCGGTTCTTTCTGGTATAGTTATTGCTCTTATAGACCCTGAGGGCTCAAAGATGACTTATCTTTATAAATGTATAGTTAAATTTGGTCATGCGGGTAGCGGTAAATACGTAGCAAAGCCTATCTATATCCGAGCTCATAGTATTGCTGAAGCCTTGGACCGCGTCAAACGTTTCCGTGGCGTGAAAAAGGGGAATCTCTTTCGTACCGGCGGCAGCGTCCTCCAAATCAATAAAGAGGCGTGATCCCATTCAGGCTTTGCCTTTATAAACATAACCTGCATCCCTCAGGCGGCGTATGACCTCCTTTAATCTCTCGGAACTCACCGTAAGCGCTATCCTTAAATAACCTTCTCCATAAGTTCCGAATCCCCTTCCGGGAGTCAACAATACTCCGGTTTTGTTCAATATCTCCAAAGCAAACGGGATGGATTCTCTTCCCTTTTCAGGAACAGGCAGCCACACGAAGAAACTCGCCTTGGGGAGATCGACTTCCCATCCCAGTTCCCTTAAACCCTTTACCACCACATCCCGCCTCTCCTGGTATAGTTTGTTCATCTTGTTGATGAAGGTCGTGCCATTCTGGAGCGCCTTGATCGCTGCAAACTGGATCGGACGGAATATCCCCATATCCACATTGGAAATCAACTTGGATAATGCCGCGATCACCTGGCGATTTCCGGAGACAAACGAGCAGCGCCATCCGGTCATGTTGAACAGCTTCGACATGGAGTGAAATTCCACGCCGACATCCTTTGCTCCGGGTATCTGGAGAAACGACAAAGGCTTTTCCTTGTCAAAAACCATCATGTTGTAAGGTGCGTCATGGGCGATTATGATTTCGTATTTTCTTGCGAATTCAATGGCTTCCGCAAAAAATTCCGGGGTTGCCGTGGCGCCGATGGGATTGTTGGGATAATTCAAATACATCAACCGCGCCCTTCTGGCAATATCCTCAGGAATCTTCCCGAAGTCGGGCAGAAAATCATGCTCCTTTTTGAGCGGCATGTAGCGTATCTCCGCTCCCGCGAGAATCATCCCGGGCATATAAGCCGGATAACACGGGTCGGGGCATAAAATAACCTCTCCCGGATTGACGAGGGCAAGCGGGAGGCGTCCCATTCCACCTTTTGACCCGACAAGGGATAATATCTCAGGACCCGGATCCAATTCAACATCGAAGTTCTCCTTATAGAACGCCGCTATCGCCTTGAGAAACTCCGGAATTCCCTTGAACGAAGGATAATGGTGGTTTTTGGAATCCGACGCCGCGCGCGACAGCTCCGCCACGATCTCCGGCGGGGTTCCTTCATCCGGATCCCCCTGGCCTAAACTTATGACATCCACGCCTTTGGATTCCACCACCGCCTTGTCCGCATCCAGCTTGTCGAACAGATACACGGGAAAATGATTCAATTTTTCCGCTGCCTTGATTTCCATAAAATCAGACCCTTTCTTCTGTATTATTTCAGATTTTTTCATTGTCGCCGTATCGAATATATTAACGATTATGACCGCTTCAGGAAAGTCAAGGGATTTATCCCCAAAAAGATAATCCATGCCGCGGAGCAACTGAAAATCCCCCGATCCCAAATCCGCATTCCGCATTCCCAAAGTGAAAAACATTGACCTTCCCCTTTCTATGTATATACATACTCACAATGTTTCCGTCCTTGGAGGTGGATATGATATTTTTCAATCATACGCGCGGTTTTACCCTGATCGAACTTCTCATTGTCGTGGCGATCATTGCCATCCTCGCCGCTATCGCCGTACCCAATTTCCTCGAGGCGCAAACACGCTCCAAGGTCTCAAGAGTCATGTCCGATATGGCGAATATCAACCTTGCGCTGGAAAGCTACTCGGTGGATAACAATCATTATCCCCCCTGTTGGAATCGAACCGCCAACTGGTGGATCAATCTCTATACAGATCGGCTCAAGCCCTGCACCACTCCCATCGCCTACATCACCAAAGTCCCTCCCGATGTTTTTGTTTCCGACAAATCCCAGGGCGTGTTTTTCAGCGGACACCCCTGGAATCCCGATGCCTATATGGCAATTCAATATTCCGAGGATTTTTATATTCCAGCTTCCGTGCGGGATGATGTCAGTTCTCCGGATTATCCCGGGTGGGGTTATGTCACGCCACAGGGCGTCAATGTGGGATGGAAACTCGAATCGGTTGGCCCTGATCGAAAATATACCTTCCAGCAGCCTTGGGATCCCGATTATGAAACCATTGAATACGATCCCACGAATGGAACCGTATCCTATGGCGACGTCCGCCGGTATGGCGGCGCCGACAGGGGCAATATCAATTACTAAAACCCCCGCTTCCTTCAGAATGCGCATAGGGGGTCCTTCGCATCAGCTCCAGTTGCCTCGGTTTTGCAGGCGCGGCGCGTCTTTTTCGCGCCACCTGATCGATGACCTTGAGGAGGGGCTTGTTCCTGCGAACCCGCCCTTATTGTGAAAATGTCGAAAAAAGGAATTGATTGGTAATGACTCTATGCAGCAGGAATCGGTCCTGCAGCGACGAGCTTTTTATTTGTGGCATTGACGGTAAGGTTTAATCCTTCAAGGGTTCTTGCGCCCAGGAGAAATAAATCGCCTTTTTCTGCAAATACAACCTCATCTATAGTGAAGTATTTATCAATGTGAATAATGGCAAAACCAACGCTCCTTGTCACAATTGTTCCATTTGCCATGATGAAGGAAATGTCTTTCTTTTCTCTTTTGACGCCGATCTTCTCAAGGATGGTTTGCGGTAGCCATGTGTACTCGCTTCCTGTATCAACGAGAAGTTTCGCCAGGCGGGCCGAATTTTTTCTGTTCGCGTGATTTTCGATGATTGCTGATACATGAAAAGTTCCCATTCTATTTTCCTCTAATTTCTTTTCTTTGATGATTTGTTCATGAATCGTTTAATTTATATAGAGCGTAAAAAATTGACGCAGAATATGTCAAGCTCTGAAAGAAATCAACAATCAATTAACAATCAACAATTAACACATGCTCCTTTGGAGTATGTCTATTTCTTCTCAAATAGATTTAAATATTTCCCATATCCCTCCTTTTCCATATCTTCCTTCGGGATGAAACGCAGTGATGCGGAATTGACGCAATAACGCAGCCCCGTTGGCGCCGGGCCATCTTTGAATACATGCCCCAGGTGTGAATCCCCCGTTTTACTCCTCACCTCGGTTCTCTTCATGAATAATTTGTTGTCTTCCTTTTCCACGATGTTTTCCGGATGAACCGGTTTCGTAAAACTGGGCCAACCCGTTCCCGAATCGAACTTATCGAGCGAACTGAAAAGAACCTCGCCCGATACGATGTCCACGTAAATCCCCTCTTTCTTGTTGTTCCAGTATTCATTTCTGAAGGGTGGTTCCGTTCCGCAGGATTGCGTCACCTCGTATTGCAGGGGAGAAAGTTTTTTCTTCAGTTCTTCCTTTTCCGGTTTTTTGAAATTATTTTGACTTTTTTTCATTTCGTCCCCCCATTTCTTCCGGATGAAATTTTCCCTTCCCGAACCTTTCTTGTATGCGCTGTACTGGATCGGGCATTTCTTCGCATAATTCTGGTGATAGTCCTCCGCTTTGTAGAATTTAGAGGCGGGAAGGATTTTCGTCGCAATGGGCGCATTGAATTTCCCGGATTTTTCCAAAGCATTTTTTGACTCTTCCGCGATTTTCCGCTGTTCTTCATCGTGATAAAAAATCGCAGTTTTATATTGCGAGCCTCTATCGGCAAACTGACCTCCGCCATCCGTGGGATCGATCTGCCGCCAGAATACTTCGAGAAGTCTCTGATAGGAGATTTTCGCCGGATCGAAAGTGATCTGAACCGCTTCGTAATGCCCGGTTTTTCCAGCGCAAACCTCTTCATAAGTTGGATTCTCCCTGTTTCCCCCTGTATATCCCGATGTTGCCTCGATCACGCCATCCAGATTCTCGAACGGCGCTTCCACGCACCAGAAACACCCTCCTGCGAATGTCGCTTTCTCGAACTTTTCCTCCGCATTCAATGTACCGTAAATCATGGCAAACGCTCCCAAAAAGATAGAGATATATATAGAAATTCGTTTCATTCCGATCGCTCCTCTGATACCCTTTATATGGATATATCTTATCGTTATATATATAATCGATAACCCGCTTTTTGTCACAAGTCTTTCGTAGCATATGGAAACGCATTAAAGTAGGACGGGTCTCCTGACCCGTACATAATTCAGGTTAAAAGACGGCTCAGGAGAGCCGTCTTACTTTAGATCATTCAGCGAATTATATTGATTGGAAGAAAGGAAAGAGAACTGTTTTCTACAACTTGAAACCAAGCCTTAAAACCATCTCTCTCCGCCTTCCTGAAACCATGATCGAGGAATTGAAACTTCTCGCCAATAAAAAAGACGTTCCTTATCAATCCCTCATCAAGATCTACCTTGCGGAACGCATTGGCAAGGAAATGAAAACTCCTGTTTAAAGGATGTTTCCCCAAAATTAATAGTATTGACACGTGAAAGATTAATTGAATATATTTCTCCCATTAAGTTAAAGGATACTCAGAAGTGCCTCAAGGAGTAATCGATAGAATAAGAAATGCAATAAGAACCGGGAATTATGATTTGACGCATCACGCCATTGAGGAAATGGCAGAAGACAATCTTGGGATATATGATATTGAAAGCGCCTTCTTGAATGGAAAGATTATAAGAATTGAAAAAGAAGATCCGCGTGGAACCAAGTATGTAATAGAGGGCATTGGAGTTGATCAATCCACAGCGATTGGAGTTGTCGGTAGATTCAAAGAAACAGGTATCTATTTGATTATAACAGTTTATGAGATTGTTTAATTGGAGGGATAGATTAAATGTACGGCTATAAATGCGAGTATTGCGAGGGAACCGTTAAAGAGCGTATCGTAGAAAGAGAATCTTTCAAACATAAATCA
>JAFGFK010000188.1 GCA_016931135.1 Candidatus Sumerlaeota bacterium
GATGAAGATTACGCTGGAAGCACATTGGCTCTTGATTTCACAACTTTTACAAATGTACTAGGAACATACAACGATATCACCATTACCCAGGTTGAGCCCTCCGGATTCGATTTTGACACGGACGCCGAGGGATGGCAATACAGCGGAGTAGTCGCTCCCTATGCAGCTCCAACAGGAGCCCACAATGCCACAGATGGCACCCTTGATATCACCGCCACAAGTAATACCGATAACTTCGGATTCTGGTACAGCCCCATCGATGCAATTCCGGAACTTCTTGCCGATAACCTTTATCGCATTCGTTTCGGCGTGAAAAGCGATCAGGCGGATAAGAGCCTTGTTCCCACATTCCGCGTAAGATTCAATTCATCCAACTTCAAGCAAGGCGATTTCGTCATGGTCAATAGTAATGACGCCGGCGACGCCTCCCCCGATACGACCGTAGTCGATTATGACCTGTATCTGCGTCCCCAGAATGAGGCGCTTGTCGCCACCGGACTTCTTTCCTTTGACATGATCAACCTCAATCCCAGCGATTCCGCCACCGCAAAAATCGCTCTTGATTATGTCCAGATCGACAAAAAAGCCGTTGCTGATCTTGGAACAAGCTCCACGGTTGTGAGCTATACGTTCGATTTCGATCAAGAGGGATGGACAAACTCTCCCGCCATTGCCCCGTTTGATCAGCCGATCTTTACCTATAATGACTTGGAAGGTTACCTCCAGATGCAATGCGATGGCAGCAACAATACATACGGCTTCTGGGAAAACGTTCAGGATGAGATTACCCTGAATAACGCCGTTCTGTATCAGTTAAGGGTCAAAGCCGGTAGTGATGCGAATGTCATCGCCAAAGTACTTCAGGAAGAACCTCCTCTGATGCGTATTCGTATGTACGATCACCCGACCAATCAGATGGTTCGTCTGTATCAGACCCCAGTTTGGACTGCATTCGAAGAACCTCCTGCAGCCAAGGTTGGCGCTGTTTCATTCGCCGACAATTATGTTTATTTCGTCAATAACCTGGGCGTGGGCCCCTATCTTGGAATTGGCGTAGATATTGTGAATCTCGATGTGGATGAAAGTCCGACTGGTATTGTCGCCTTTACGGAAGTGGAATTGACCACATACGCAATTCCCACTTTCTAATTAAAAACCGATATCCAATGAAGGGGCGGGGGGATGTCAAATATCCCTCCGCCCATTTTTTTTAGAGGAGAGAAAGAGACATGAAAAAGCGATCAGGATTTACCTTGATTGAACTTCTAATCGTAGTCGCCATCATCGCCATTCTGGCAGCCATAGCGGTACCTAATTTCCTGGAGGCGCAGATCAGGGGAAAATACGCCCGCGCAGTCAGCGATATGCGAACCCTGGCTACAGGCGTCGAGGCTTACGCTGTGGATAACAATCATTATCCCCCGAATAACGCCGCCAACTTCTGGAGCACCCCCTGGCAGGTTACAACTCCCATATCTTATTTAACCCAGGGACGCCTGAAAGATCCCTTCGCGAATTGGAAAAGACGCATGGGTGGATCTTTCCCGGAAAGCCGCCCCGATGACGCCGAACTCTACAGTTATCAATTGATTGTTTTCCTGGATGAATACAATAAACTCTTCGGTACTCGTTACGAAGCCCCGATCGAGGCATTGGATGACCCTTCCGGGAATCCGGGCGCTTATGAATTATACGGCGCATGGAAACAAATTTCCCTTGGTCCTGATAAAATGTACTATGATGAATCCAGAACCGACGCCGAAAATCTGGCTTTGAGACTATTTGACATACATTACGATCCAACCAATGGATCGGCAAGCTTCGGGAATATATATCGAACGCAAAAGTCCTCGGAAGGAAGATTCAATAGAAATTAATCATAATCCAGGGAATGTCTCTCCCCTTCCCAAATCTGATTTAAATGTTTGAGCCATGTCGATCTGGAAACGTAGAAAACTCCCTTCCCAACCCATGACAGACGCCCAGGGGGCAAAAGGTCACGGGGAAGAACCACAGGATTTGAAAACAATCAGCAACGGTACGATAGGTCCTACCAGGATACTTGGACAGGATGACATCCACCCGGAACTGGCGCAATCCCTACATACCGCTGTAATCAGCTCCCAGCCTGACGCAAAAATCCACGCAAGCTCCCTTGAAGATATCAACATACTGCTGCATTCCTATGGTTTTCAATGCCAAAGGTTGCTCGGGAGCGGTGGCATGGGGAGCGTTTTTCTGGCAATGGATACCAAACTTCAGAGAATGGTAGCCATCAAGGTTCTGCTCCCCAAATTCTCTCAAAATCAACAGTTCCGGGAGCTGTTCCTCAAAGAGGCGGAAATCGTCGCCAAGTTCACTCATCCCAATATTGTGCAGATTTATTCCATCCATCTGATAAAAAACATCTATTTCATAGTAATGGAATATGTGGAGGGAATAACGCTGCGGGATAAAATCAGAAGGGAAGGGCGTATAACGGAAGATATTACTCTACGGATCATAGACCAGGTGAGTTTAGCCCTTGCCGAAACCCATAAAAGAGGCATCATCCACAGGGACATCAAACCCCAGAATATACTGTTAACCCGTGAAGGAATCCCCAAGGTGGCGGATTTCGGCCTTGCCGTGAATATCAGGGAAACCTCGATGGAAGGAACAACCACAGCCGGAACGCCAACGTACATGTCGCCCGAACAGGCGCGGGGGGATCTTCCTATACCCGCTTCAGACATTTATTCTCTTGGAGTTGTCATGTATTTCATGTTATCCGGGAAAATTCCCTATCGTTCCACATCCGTGATGAAGGTGATGCGGGAAATTTCAGCAGGAAACAAAATCGACATTACCGAGGTTGCTCCGGGATTATCTTCCAGCCTTGTGAAAGTAGTGAGAAAGGCTATGGAAACCCAGATATCCCACAGATACTTGAATATGGAGGCGTTCAACGCCGCAGTTCGTGACGCATGGCTTTCCTATCAGAAACGCGGATTGAAACCCATGATTCCACGGGTCAAAAGGGCAGCATGGACGTATTTCGCCCCACCGATCGCCCTTGTCATTGGAATCTTAACAGGCTACCTGGTTCATAATCCCCGTATGAAACAAGCCTCTGTAACATACGAACAAGCGTTCAGTCCACGCGTTGAACACATAAAACGCTCCCTGCGCTCCATTATGGATAATGAAACGAATAAAGCCGTACAACTGGAATGCGCCACCATGATAACCGTTCTGGATCAGGCTTTGAAAAGGAAGGATCCCCATGAGCTGAGCCAGCAGATCAGCCATGCGGAATTCATCGTGGATTGGAGCGAATTGCAGGCGATCCTTCTCAAATTGAAGGAAAGCGGCGCGCTTCAAGGCGAACTCCTCACGGAAGCGCAAGCTCTGTGGGATTCAGCCCAGAAGAAAGATAAGGAAAATTTTTACAAACACCGCACCCTCCTCTTCCGCGCCCTCAAGAAAACATCCACAAATTATTGACTCCAGAATAGTTTAAAAACTCATAATGAAAAAAAATCTTAAACTTGCGGACATGTTTCTTAAAAAGGCGGATCAGGATATGATTGTTCTTGGGAAATGGTTGAAGGATTCGGAGATTGCGGATGAAATTTTAGGTTTTCATGCACAACAAGCGGCGGAAAAAATGCTAAAAGCGTTATTGGCTTGTAAAGGCTTTATTCCTTCTGTATTTTGCCTGTAAGGGGGACGAATCGCACGGGGATCAGGGTGCGGGTTTTTAAACTTCCATCTCCGGATTTTGTCACAACAACAAGGTTCTGGACTTCATAGGGTCCACCTACAGGAATGATCATCCTCCCCCCGGGGGACAGCTGTTCAATAAGAGGCTGGGGGATATGCCCTGCTGCAGCCGTAACAATGATAGCGTCAAAGGGGGCAAATTCCTTCCATCCATAATAACCATCATCCCTTTTGCTCTGAATGGTTTTATATCCAAGAGAACGGAAGCGTTCGATAGCCTGTTCTGCAAGGGGCTCGATGATCTCTATGGTATAAACATGAGGCGTCAATTCGGATAAAACAGCAGCCTGATACCCGCTTCCCGTTCCTATCTCCAGAATCTTGTCTGTAGGCTTAAGATCAAGTATTTCAGTCATGTACGCCACAATATAGGGTTGGCTGATCGTTTGACCATACCCAATGGGAAGGGGATTATCCTCATAGGCGTTATTTATAAGTTTTCGAGGCGTAAAAAGATGGCGGGGAACATGCCGCATGGCATCCAATACCCTTTGATCCTTGACTTCATCCCGAAAGAATCCCGACATCTGGGTTTTGACCATTTGATCGCGCTCTTTTTGCATCTCCCTGAAACGCGGCGGATTCCACAATATCTGTGTGGGGGTGGTGGGAGTCATGTCCTGTTCGGAAAGGGATACAGGATTGGATTGGGTTTGGGGAGATTCCCTTGAGGAGCAAACCAGAATCCCAAACAAAACGCCAAAAAGCATGGGGATGATGATAAAAATCCTTTTGTATGAAAGTTCTTGTTTCATAATCATATTTCTATATCAATCGGCAGGGGCAATTCCAGAAGAAAATTGTCGATGATGATTCAAGGGGATGACGCCTGTTTTTTCAGCGCATCGAGGACTACATCCGGGGTGAAGGGAGATTTTCTGAGCCGGACGCCCACTGCGTCAAAAACAGCGTTGGAAATGGCTGGGATGGGACCGTTGACGCTGATCTCTGAAACGCTTTTTGCGCCAAAGGGACCTGTGGGTTCATAAGTTGGAACAAGAATGGTTTTGATTTCAGGGAGATCGCGCATACTGAAAATCTTGTAATAATTGAAGTTGGGATTCAGCATCCTGCCGCGCTGATCGAAGATATATCTTTCCGTAAGGGCAAAGGAAATGCCATTCAGAACCGCGCCATCGGTTTGCCCCTTTGCAAGAACAGGATTGATAGCGGTTCCGCAATCAACCGCAGCCACGTATTTTACTACTTTAATTTGTCCGGTCATTGTATCGACCGATACCTCGGTAAAATGGGCGGAAAAGGGAGGAGGGGATTTATGCGAGAAATGTGAGGCGGAATCCATGATCTGAAACTGGTTCGATTCATAGAGGGAATAATGGGCAATGCGGGAAAGAGAGACCTTTTTTTCGCCGCAACGGGCATGTTCCTTTTCGAGATGGATATCCGAGGGCTTTACCTTGAGGAGTTCTGCGGCAACGGAAATAATCTGAGTTTTGACCTTTTCCGCAGCCTTTTTGACCGCCATGCCGGATAAATAAGTAGTGCTGGAGGCGTAAGCCCCCACATCAAAGGGCGTCATGTCCGTATCCGATGAATAAACAATGATTTTGGTAAGGGGAACAGTCAGAACCTCCGCCGCAATCTGAGCGAGAACCGTGTCGCTCCCTGTTCCAAGATCCGTTGCCCCAACGAGGAGGTTGAAGGAGCCGTCTTCATTGAGTTTGATCGTGGCAGCGCCCATATCTATCTCCGGTATGCCGGAGCCCTGCATAAGGCAAACCATGCCAAAGCCTCTTTTAACCGGACCATGTCCCGGTTTTCCCCTTTTTGATTTCCAGCCGATTTCGCGAGCGCCCAGATCGATGCATTCATCCAATCCGCAAGTATCGAGGATCATTTCCACCCCTTCCCTTCCCTCTCCCAGGGCTTGAAAAACGGGAGAACCCTCACCTACGCGGATATGATTCCTTTTATGGAAATCCACAGGGTCCATACCGATGGCATGAGCCATTTCATCCATCTGTATGCCCATGGCTACATACCCCTGGGTAGCGCCATACCCCCGGTATGCCCCTCCCACAGGAAGATTGGTATAGACAGTCGTTCCCTGGAAAGAAATATTGGGGCAACGATACAAAGGAAGAGTCTTGCTGCCTGTATTGCATAAAACCGTCAAGGCGTGGGAACCATAAGCGCCGGTATTCATGAGAACCTGAAGGTCAATGGCTGTGATATCGCCATTTTTATTCACGCCGGAACGCATTCTGATTTTCTGGGGATGACGGGTGCGCGAGGAGATGAATTCCTCTTCCCGGCTATAAGCCAGTTTCACGGGACACCCTGTTTTGATGGTAAGGGCGGCGCATAATCCCTCGAGCAAAACTTCCTGCTTTCCTCCGAATGCGCCGCCAATGCGGGGCTTGATAACCCGGATGCGGGAAACAGGAAGATCGAGGCATAAGGCGATAATACGGCGAACATGAAAGGGAACCTGGGTGCTTGTCCGAATGATCAGTCTCCCATTCTCATCGAGCCATGTTATGACAATATGCGGCTCCATGGAGGTATGCGTGGCATAATGGGATTCATATATGTTATCAAAGATAAAATCGGAATCAGATAGCCCCTTTTCAACGTCGCCGATGGAAAAGGACGATTGAGCTGCGATGTTTTTTTCCGGGAAATATGGAACAGGAATAACGGCATGGGCTTCCTTCTCATCATGAATCACCGGGGCGCCGGGTTTCATGGCTTCCTCAGGATCGAAAACCTCAGGGAGGAGTTCATATTCCACATGAATAAGAGAAACCGCCTTATCCGCGATTTCGGGCGATTCGGCTGCAACAAGGGCGACCCTGTCGCCTATGAAACGCGCCTTTTTATCGAGAAGGAAGGTATCATAAGGGGAAGGTTCGGGCGCTCCCTGCCCCGCCGTTGTATGAGCGATTCGCGGAAGGTCTTTATACGTAAGAGCCGCATGAACACCTGGGAGTTTAAGGGCGTCTGATGTATCAATACTTCGGATATTGGCATGGGCGTGGGGACTGAAGAGGATTCTGGCGTAAAGGAGATTCGGAAAATCCA
>JAFGFK010000189.1 GCA_016931135.1 Candidatus Sumerlaeota bacterium
CCAGATATCCCTTTTTCTCCCTGTAAGGGTGTCGCGGAACTTGTGCGAAGCCCCCAGGGTGGATGAACCCGTTGCCAGTATTCTAATATCCGGATAATGGTCTGCAGCTATCTTGAGAAGTTCGGAAGGGTGAGAAAGACGGTGAATTTCATCCAGGACAACCCTGCGTTTTCTTAAAGTATCCAGAAACCCTTGAGGATCTTCCATCATACGCCGGATTCTTGGGAGTTCACAATCGAAATATTCGATATTTTCCAGGGATTGCGAAAGACAAGTTTTCCCTATCCGCCGGACTCCCGATAACCACACAATCGAGCGTGCGCTCCAGGCTTTTTCAACCAGTTCAATCCAGAAATGTCTCTTTATCGTTTCCAAATGCAACCACACTTGCAAAAAGTGTCACTAAACGCAAAACTACTTGCATCTGGTACACCCTCCGCCCCTCACGCGTCAACAGAAATCTTGATGATTATCCGTTTGGGGGAAACAACCAGCAACCCCCAAACGGGAAGAATGGGAGGTGTGGGAGTAATGGGAATTTATCACAACTCACTACTCACAACCCGCTACCCACTTCATCCTTCCGTCTTCGTCACGCCAAAGGCGTGACTTCGCCGTGACATGTCATTCTTCCTTTCATATTCTGCATGTATAAACGCGCATATATCCTTATAAAGTTCGCGATCTTCCTTCTTATTGCTGCGGCAAAGGTGCGGCAATATGTCCGCCCCCAAAAACCACGCATTTGCCGAATCCTTCATATACCCGTATTTCACGCCACCATCCAGGTATGCCCGGAATCTTTTCAGCCTTTCCTGAATCACCTTTTTCCGAAACGGCAATCCGGGAACATCACGGTAAAACTCCATCTCGATCCCCGCATGGCGCTTTTTTGCATCCTTCGCCGCTTCCTTAACTCCCTTGATATCCTCGTAAAACATGTAATTCGGCTGCAGAAACGCTGCATCGAAATAATAATTCTCGTAATCATCGAGTAAATGCGCGTTCCAACTGCACCAGAATGGAATCCAGAACATCTTCAGCCCCATTTTATTCACATGCGTTTTCAGTTCCTTGAGCACCCAGTGATCGTCCATATCCCACGAACGATAAACCGTTTCAAAGGGCCAGTAAAAACCGAGCAGGTTAAGATTGGGGAAGCGTTTTTTATTCCAATTTTTCTTCAGCTCGTTTGCATGAAACTGGCACGCCTCGAGGCGCTGGCGCGACGCCTTATCCAGATTCTGCCCCAGTACGCTGAAATTCAGATTCTTTCCATTGACAACGCCGAATCTTGATTGATTCGGCAATGGATAGTTCATCACCAGAACCACGTTGATCGGATGCTCCGGTTTTCCGAGTTTCCCCGCAAATTTTTCAACCTCTCCATTCAGGATGTCGAGCATGCCATCCTTTGAATAATACGTCTCGATCGTTTCCATCCAATCCTTGATAGTTCCGGGATTGGGCGAGGGAACCGCGTAGAAATTTCCCTCCCCGCACATGGCGTCTCCGATGTTGATATCCGCGGAAAGGGCGTTTCCCGAGGAGGTTTTGAGATATAGAACGAAGGAATCGAACAGCCATCTTTTCGGTTTTCCCTTTTGATTGAATTCCACGAGATATGTTTTCAAATCTTCCGAAAAGGAAGTGGATTCACCCAGAAAAACCAGATGCCGAAGCCCCCCAAGGTCTTTTCTTCCAGGTTCCAGGTACATGTTTCCCCCTTAATTTTTTTTCGATGAAGATGGATTCATTTTTTCGCCTTTGGAGGGATTGCCGCCCCGACGCTCCGCCTTGTCATGATTTTGTCGGAAAAAACAATGCGTTGCGAAAGGGGAGTTCTTCCGCAGCTTTTATCAGCTCATCCGATGGCGCAGCCAGAATCTGTTTCCCCGCTTCCAGGCAAAAACTTCCTACTCCGGGTTTGTTCAGGGAAATCCGCACCTTGAGTTTCCCTTTGTTTTTTTTGCAGATTCCCAGTATGCTTTCCAGATTTTTTTCGGTCGCTTCTTCCGGCGGAATTTCAAATTCCACCGCTTTCGCCATTTTCTTTCTCGCATCCGATGGGCGCGCCATCTCCTGTACGATCACCTCAGGCTCGCTGCGTCCTATTGAAATATATCCCCGCACGAATACGGGATGATCCATCTCCAGAAGGTTTTTGTATTGTTCATAAGAGCGGCTGAACAACACCAGCCGAACGCTGCCCTGAAAGTCTTCGATTACCACGTGCGCATAGGCGTTGCCGTTTCGATCCAGCTTCGGTTGAATGGCGGTGATGAGTCCTACAAGGCAAACCTCTTCTTTTTCCTTTTTTTGTTTCAGAATCCGGGTATCGACATTTGAAAGGGAATGAATATCCGCTCGATAGCTGTTCAGGGGATGCCCGGTAACATAGAATCCGATGAATTGTTTTTCATACTGGAGTTTTTCCTTATCGCTCCAGGGGGGGACATGCGGCGCCTCGATCGTTTGATAGGTTTGATCCATGCCCTCCTTTTCTCCCAGAAGATCGAAAAATGAGGCTTGCCCGGAACTCTTCTCCTTCTGGTAATGACTTGCCATTTGCAGAACATCGCCCATGATTGCCATCAGCTGGGATCGGTAATGCCGCAGGGAATCGAACGCCCCGCATTTGATGAGAGCCTCCAGGAGACGCGAATTGAGCGCGCCGCTTGGAACCCGCATCACAAAATCCTGGAAATTCTTGAAGGGTCCGTTCTTTATTCTTTCCTCGATGATCTGATTCACCGCCGCCTCGCCGACATTCTTGATGCCCGCCAGGCCGAAACGAATTTTATCCCCTACTGCCGTGAATGTGGTGAAAGATTCGTTCACATCCGGAGGCAGAATCGTAATCCCCATTTCCTTGCAAACCCCCAGATAATAAACCAGTTTTTCATTGTTTCCGATTTCACTTGTCAGAAGCGCAGCCGTGTATTCAACCGGATAATGGGCTTTCAGGTAGGCGGTTCTGTAAGTGATCAAGGCGTATGCCGCGCTGTGGCTCTTGTTGAATCCGTATCCGGCGAAATAAATGATAAGGTCGAAAATCTTTTCCGCAACATCCCGGTCGATGCCCCTCTTTACCGAGTTTTCCACAAAGGCGGATTTCTGCTCCTGCATCGTCTCCTTGTCTTTTTTCCCCATGGCGCGCCGCAGGATGTCCGCCTGCCCCAGGGTGTATCCCGCCATCACCTGCGCTATCTGCATGACCTGCTCCTGGTACAGGATCACGCCATAGGTCTCTTCCAGGATCGGTTTCAGCAACTCATGAACGTAGATGATCTGCTTTCTTCCGTGCTTGTTTGCGACAAAGTCATCC
Source organism: Candidatus Sumerlaeota bacterium (assembly GCA_016931135.1). Classification (GTDB taxonomy): domain Bacteria; phylum Sumerlaeota; class Sumerlaeia; order MWCT01; family MWCT01; genus JAFGFK01. Next base: position 3,329 of record JAFGFK010000189.1, read on the forward strand.
ACCATGCCGCTTTGCAGGGGACCTGGACGATATAAGGCTAAAAGGGCGGTTATATCCGCAAAATTCCTCGGAATGAGCCGTTTCACCAGTTCCCTCATGCCCCCTGATTCCAGCTGAAACACCCCGAATGTATTGCCCGATGCCAGAAGATCGTACGTGGCTTGATCATCGAGGGGGATTTCATCCCAGAGGATATTCCTTCCGGTTGTCTCCTTCACGCGCCGGATCGTCTCTTCGATAATCGTAAGGTTTTTCAATCCGAGAAAATCCATTTTCAAAAGCCCCAGCTGCTCCACCTCTTTCATGGTGTATTGTGTGGCGATTTCCTCGGCGCCCGTTTGTTTGTATATCGGGATGATATCCGAAAGATCGCAGTCCGCTATCACCACCCCGGCAGCGTGCGTGGAGCAGTGCCGTATGGTTCCCTCTATCGCCTGGGCGTTTTGCAGAAGCTTCTTGATCTGGGGATCAGCCTCCGCTTCTTTCCTTAAATCCTCCACATCCTTAAGCGCCTGGGATAATGGCGTATTGTCCGGAATCATCTTGGCGATGTTGTTGACAATCCCTAAAGGAATATCCATGACGCGTCCCACATCCCGCACCGCATTCTTTGCCTTCATGGTTCCAAACGTGATGATCTGGGCGACGTTTTTCGTTCCGTATTTCTCCCGCACATAACGGATGACCCTGTCTCTGTGAAGATCATCGAAATCGATGTCAATATCCGGCATGGATATCCGCTCCACGTTCAGGAAACGCTCGAACAGAAGTCCATGTTCCAGGGGATCGATATCCGTGATTCCCAGGGCATAGGAAACAATGCTTCCCGCTGCGGACCCTCTCCCGGGGCCTACGGCGACGCCGTTCTCCTTGGCGTAACGGACAAAATCCCACACGATCAGGAAATAGGATACAAAGCCGGTTTTTCTGATTACATCCAGTTCCAGTTCGGCGCGGTTTCCGATCTTTTCCGTGATATTCCGGTATCTTTTTTTCAAGCCCTCTTCGACAAGGCGCCGCAGATAACCCTCCTGGGATACGCCCTCGGGAGGCTGAAAATGAGGAAGGAGTTTCTGATCGAAAAGAATCTCCGGAAAGCACATTTCCGCTATTTCCAGGGTGGCGCTCAGAGATTGGGGAATCTCTTTGAATATCTCGCCCATCTCGTCAGCGCTCTTCAGGTAAAATTCGTTGGAATGGAAACGCATCCGCTGCTGCTCGGAGAGCGTCTTTCCCGTTTGAATGCATAGAAGGATGTCGTGAATCTCCGCATCCTCCCGGTTCAAGTAATGGCAATCGTTTGTGGCGACGAGGCGCACGCCGCTTTTGGAAGACAGCTTCACCATGCCTTTATTGGCTGTTTTTTGTTCCGCCAGCCCCTGATCCTGCAATTCGAGAAAGACGTTTTCCTTTCCGAAAATCTGGACAAATTGATCCAGCGCCGCCTCCGCCTTTTTATGTTTTCCCTCGATAATCAGCTCCGGCACAATCCCCTTGATGCAGGAGGTAAGGCATACCAGGTCTTTGGAATATTGCGACAACGCCTCCATATCGATCCGGGGCTTGTAATAGAAACCCTCCGTATAGGCGATCGAGGACAACTTGGCGAGGCTGAGATATCCCTGGTAACTCTTTGCCAGAAGAACCAGGTGGTTTGCGGACTTTTTTTCCTCCGATTTTCTTTCAAAACGGCTCCCCGGGGCGACATATAACTCGCATCCGATGATCGGATGAATCTGAAAAGCCTTTGCGGTTTTGTAAAATTGTATCGCCCCGAACAGATTCCCGTGATCCGTCAGGGCAACCGATTTCATTTCATATTCCTTGAGCTTGGGAAAAAGGGAACAAAAACGGCAGGCGCCATCCAGGCAACTGTATTCGCTGTGTAAATGAAGATGCACAAATTCCTGTTTCGGCATTCTTGAACTCCTGAACAATTTTTTTAGGGACGATGGTGGTTGCTTTTCAATCCGCGGGGCAATATCTCTGTACGATCCGGCAGGACGTATCGAACCTGAAACTCCTCTATATGCAAATCCTCGCTCGAAAGAAGCGCGATCGACGCCTTGTATTTTCTGCTGATTTGTTTCAGGGATGCGGGAATTTTTTCCTGTACGTAACTTTTTGTCCTCGGATGCGTCATGATCGTGACTTCCACGGGGCGCGGTTTTTTATGGAGAACCTCCAGAAGGGCGTACTTGATCTGCAGCCATATCTGATTCAGGGAAAGCACCCTTCCCGATCCCTCGCAATAGGGACATTTTGTAAATATCTGATGCCCGAGGCTCTCCCGCACCCGCTTCCTCGTCATCTGCAACAATCCGAACTCCGATATGGGAAGACAGGAGCTTTTCGCCCTGTCCGATTTCAGATACTTCTGCATTTCCCTTTCCACCGCGCGCGGATTCTCCGGATCCATCATATCAATGAAATCAATGACGATAAGTCCTCCGATGTCCCGAAGCCGCAGCTGCTGCACGATCACCTTGCACGCCTCCAGATTCGTTTTCAGAACCGTCTTTTCCTGATCGCGTTTGCTGACAAAACGCCCGCTGTTCACGTCAATAGCCGTTATCGCTTCCGTTTCGTCGAATACCACGTAACCCCCGTTTTTCAGCCAAACCTTTCTTTCACATGCCCGCCGAATCTGCTTTTCCACATTGTAGTAATGAAAAAGACTGGTTGACTGATCGAAAATATGAATCCGGTCGGATAAGCCCGGTATCATTTGTTTCAGAATTTTTCTGATCTTCTTCCCGGTAAGGGAATCGTCTATGATGATTTCATCGATATCTTCCGAAAAATAATCCCGCACGATCCGGTACAGGATATCCCGTTCGTTGTATAAAAGAAGGGGCGCTCCCTTGTGGCGGAATTTCCTCAGGATATTCCCCCAGATGTTTCTCAGATGCCCGATGTCTTTTTTGATGGCGTCATCGCTCATGCCCATTCCCGCAGTCCGGATGATGAAACTGCGGTGGGGCGTTCTGATATCGCTCAATATCTGCCTTAACCGCTGCCGTTCCTTTTCATTTTCGATCTTTCGGGAAATCCCCCCATGCTGGCTGGGATAGGGCAGTAGCACCAGGAAACGACCCGGAAGAGAGATATTCGTTGACACTCGCGGACCTTTGGTGCCGATTTCATCCTTGATCACCTGCACGATCAGGGACTGTCCCTTTTGCAGGACGCTCCAGGGATGCGATGCGACTTTTCTCTGTTCCTGCTCGCTTTTTCCCACGTCTTTTGTCTTATGCTCGAACGACCGTCTTTTCTTTTTCCCCGCAGGATCGAGGGATTCTACGGTGAAATCGCTGAAATGGAGAAAAGCCCTGCGTTCCATGCCGATGTCGATAAACGCCGCCTTGAGCCCGGGAAGAACATCCTCCACGATGCCTTTGTATAAATTCCCGACCAGGCTGATATCATCCGCGCGCTCGATGAAAAGATCGACCAGGTGGTCATCTTCCATGAAAGCCGCCCTGATTTCGTTCTCCTCGACGTTTATCAGCACCTGTTTTTTTGTGAAATTATTCTCGCTCAATGGTTGCCCGTTATAAAACGCAATTTAGACTTTTTCACCTTATCTCGACCCGATTTCTTTTTATACCTTTAGCGTATCCAGGGGAAAAATCAATGTAAAAGATTCTCCCGTAAAAATTCGTTGACAGCGCCCCCCTTTTCATACCATCTTCCTAATGAAAATTTAAATGGAACTTTTTGTCAGGTTTTACGTCTAAACCTGAAATATGAATTCTTTGAATATCAATCCTTTTGTCTTTTGGGGGTTCTTTGAGGCGATTGTATTTTTGACTTGACGATTATAACGTTTCTGAACATAGTTTCTTTTATCTTTGGGCGTCTTTTGAGGATTAAACGATTAGTCTTCTTATCTTTAGGATGGTGTCTGTTTGAAACCGGAATGTCTTGAAAATCGCAAGGGATCGGCTTTTACCCTGATCGAACTCCTGATCGTGGTAGCCATTATTTCTATTTTGTCATCCATTGCCGTTCCGAACTTTCTCGAAGCCCAGACCCGCGCCAAAGTCTCAAGGGTCAAGGCGGATATGGCCTCCATGGGCACAGCCCTCGAAGTCTATGCCATCGATCACAACAATTATCCCTATCGCCGCAATCCTGATTGGAATAATGAAAACATTGCTCCTATCATTGCGCCGCCTCTTTCAACGAAAATGAATGATCTCAAGGTCCTTACCACCCCGATTCCCTATATCACGCGCATTCCAAATGATATATTTGATATCCATGTCCCCCCCCCCTTGAATACCATAAATTATTTCGATCCCGAACAGACCAGTCTTTTATCCAAGAGATTTGCGGAACGTGAATTTTATGTGGATGAAGATGGTAATCAGCAATATAAATACAAAGATACAGGCGCAAGGTACTGGATGCTTTTATCCGTGGGACCGGATGGATTTATAGGAGTCCAGGATAATGGACAACCCGGAGGATACCCCCCCCAGCCTCCGCTTCTCTACCTGACCATCACTTGGGTATATGACCCTACAGAAGGAACCATCAGCATGGGCAATATCTACCGCCTCCAGGGAAATGCGGATTTCTATCAGGCATTGGATATTACGAAATTTGGACAAGAAGAAGACGACGAACAAGGTGAAGATTGAATTTAATTACAGGGAGCCATAAATCATGAAGACGAAAACATATTTAAAATTGTCTTTCTATCATAGAATGGGGCTTTTCCTCATCCTGGGGCTTTTTCTTTTCCCGTCGCCCGTCCTTGGCAGCGCCTTGCAGAAACTGTCCGAAAAAGAACTGGCGAACCTTGCGGATGTCGTTGTCGTGGGGCAGGTCAGCTCAAAAGAAGCGCGCTGGGTGGGGCGCCACATTGAAACAACGGTCAGCGTTCGCGCCAAAGAATACTGGAAGGGAAACCTGGGCGATTCGTTTGAATTGACCCAGATGGGCGGAGAAGTCCAGCGCCCCCTTCCCATAGCCATGAAGGCGGATGGCGCGCCGGAATTCTTCATGGGCGAACAGGTGATCCTTTTCCTGGAAAATCCGAAACCCAATCCCAATCCTAATCCCAATTCTAAAGTCAAAAACGCCCTTCCCCCTGATTCCAAACTCCCCAATTCCTGCAAGGTCGTTGGTTGGGCGCAAGGCAAATATACCATTATCAGGGATTCCAAAACCAATCAGGATAAGATTATTCGCCTGGGAATGGAAGACATGACGGTTTTGAGCAAGCATGATATGGAGAAGCGTATCGAAGCGGCAAGGATTTATTCCGGGTTGGCGTCGAAAAACGAGGAAAAACCCGTAAAAACCAAACAAAATCAAGGCGCTGCGCCAATGGCAGGTAAAATGGGAAAAAAGGCTTCCTCAGGAGCGGACCCCGCCAAAGTTTCGGAATCAGAGGTTAAGGTTGCCTCCTTGGATAAGGATTCCCTGGCTATCCTCGATCTCCCCAAAAGAGAGAATCTGGAAGTTTTTAAAACGAGAATTATGGATATTTTGAAATAATATCGCCTGTTTGAAGCTAAAATCACCCCAAGGGGTGGAAAAAATTTTATAGTGAGCAGGATTATGAAAAAAATCAGATGTTTCCTTTTATTCGCGCTCTTTCTTTTTATGCTGGTATCCCAAGTTTATGCCTCCAAGAAAATCCTGGTGCCGGAAATACACAATCCGCTCGATACCAGCGATGACACGCTTCGTTCTGAAGCCCTCCAATGGAAACAAAGCAAAGAGCCCCTCTGGGTTGCCATTTATCGCAATTCCGCAGGCATCATCCTGCCTCAGGGCATCAATCCCAGGAATATCCCTGATGAAAACATTTATAACGCGATTAACCGATGCGTAGAACGCTGGAACGATGTCAAACTTGGAGGCTTGACGCCGGATTTTGATTTCAATGAAACCGTTTTCTTCTCGGATTTTCTCGCAGGCATGAATCCCGCCCTCCCTTCCGGACCCACGGATGTCAGCTTTGACCTCTACAATCTTGTAACCTTCCAGACATCTGAAAATTTGCCCGCTGGCGTGATTTATGCCAGCTATACCTTCTTTTTTACCGTGGATATAGATCTCAGTGATTACGCCACCTTCCCGGATTTGGGAGATGGCATTGTGTATAATCCTTCCTCCGGCTTGATCGAGGTCGATCTGAACGGTGACGGCATTATGGACATCTTCCTCGAAAGAGAAGAATATGAAGGAGGAACCATCCTGGATTGCGATATTGCCTTTGACTCTTTTTATGGCGGATATTACCTGCCTCCCGAAGACCCCGATGATCTGACCCCGGCTCAACAGCAGCAGATGATGGGAAGAACGGATATTGAATCCTATTTCATGCGCGCCCTGGGCGAAATGCTCGGCATCAGCCCCATTCCTCTTGACCTTCCCGTTATGGGCAATTGGAGCTCAGGCGGGGATTTCGCCTCCAATCCCTGGGAGAAACGGGAACTCCATTTCGCTGATAAAGTCCTCAGAATTCTCCATAATTCCGGGGTGAGTCCCTTTTCCAAAGAGGACAACCGCATATCCATGAGCCAGTTTGGCGGCGTGGGAGGCATCAGCGGCGCCGTCCTCGATGGAGGAGGCTATTATCGACAATCCTCACTCTACTTTATACCAGATATACCCGTGTTTCTGGGGATTCCCAGATTGGATTTGAATGAATCACCCGATTCCCGAAATTCCGACAAGGGCTTCGTAAACCTTGTCGCCTGTACTTATACCGGCATAAATGGCGTCCTTCCCAATGGCGTCAACGCCCCCGCTTCTACGATTAATTCTTATTACAGGTTTATGGGACTTCCTCCCAGAGATGATTATTCGATCTATATCGAGCCCTCCTCAGCAAGAAGTTATCTCCCGGATTATCGGACGTATCTTCCAGGCATTCCGGGCTATCCGGCTGAATATTACGGGGGAGCGGACCCCCCCACCCCCGGCGATGGATCATCGGAAGACAATAATTCCGGAGGCGATAACATGATCATGAGCCGCTGGCTGGAAGTGGCGATCAATGAATTCGGGCAATTCACGGCAGGCGTGAGAAACGGTTATAATTTCCTTTTCAACCACCCTGTTCCCTCGACTTCCTTTTCCTCTATCCGCATTGTGCGCGAGGGAATTACCGTGGATTATACCAATGCAGGCTTTCCATTTGGCACCCAGTCGTCTCCGCTTCAGATCAACGATATCGCCAATGTCACAACCGGCACCTGGCTGGTCGCCAATACCATCGAGCTCACCGAGTCCCTCCAGATTTGCGGATTGGGGGGGCCAAATGACAATCTCGACGACTTCCTCGTTGTTTTCGTTCTTACCAATGTGAGCCCCGATCCTGTGGATGTGGGACTCCGTATCATGTATGACACCTGCATCGGCGGATGGGATGACTCTCCGTTTATTATTGGCGGGGAACAGATCAGAAATGAACGGGAATGGATCGGGGACGATGTGCCGGATATTTTCGAGGTTATGGATAACCTTGAATTCCCGACATTTTCCACCATCGGAACCCTGAGAGGGCTTGGCGTCACCCCCCCATCGCGCCTTGTTGCAGCCTTGCATCCCGATATTAGCGAAACCGCCTTTGATTTCGATGCGGATGGCACTTTTTTCTCGGGGGAAAACGCCCTTACTCAGGATAGCGCCCTTGCCCTTTATTTCGGCATGCAAACCTTACAGCCGGGAGAATCAGTAAGATGGTCAACCATGTACGGCTTCCTTCGCGCGGAAAAAATGCCTGAATCCGGCGTAGGGCACGATCCCGCAAATCCCACGCCCTATGATGATTTTAGCTATATCTGGGAACCGATCACGGTCTATCCCGATGAAGTGACGAAAAATATCATCGTCATTACCAACGTCGCATTAGCGCCCTCAGGAGAAGGCGATGGCGATCCGACCGCCGATACGGATGGCGACGGGATTCCCGATGTTGATGACAACTGCCCTAATGATCCCAATCCCGATCAGACGGATACCGATGGAGATGGAATCGGAGACGTCTGCGATGACGATATCGGCGTTTTCGAAGACGTCTCGCCCCGCCGCGGCGGCGATAAATTACCCATAGATACCCTCTTCTGCCTCGGGGCTGACGCAGGGGATATTGATAATGACGGAGACCTGGATATCGTTCTTGCCGTGGGCATGTCCAATGACGGCTCCCCGAACGGTCTCGCCAATCGCATTTATCTCAATGACGGAACAGGAAGATTTACGGATGTCACCGCAGGAAATGACAAAGCCATGCTCACCAGCGATGACCGTCTCCCCCCCAGTACGAATAATGTCGGTACTTACGACGTCAAACTCGCCGATTTCAATGGCGATGGATACCTCGATATCTTCTTTGCCAATTTTTCCACAGCCTTTCAAGGAAACTTATTCACGGATGGCGCGCAAAATCAACTCCTCGTCAATATCGATATCGATGGCGATGGCATACCGGATGGCTATTTCTCGGATGAAACAACCGTTAGACTCCCCGGCATACTCAATACAGGACCTTTTCTCAATGTTGACGTTTCCACTCGGTGCGATGTGGGCGATATTGACTCCGATGGAGACATTGATATCGTTGTTTGTAACTATGGGAGATGGACGGATCTCGAAAGTACAACCGGAATCGATAGGTATGCCAATCCCCCGGTGAACCTTACCTTGACTTTCAGCGAACGCATCCTGATCAACCATGTCAATGACAGGCAGTACTGGAACAGGGGTTTTTATTTTACGGATGAAACTCTGGGGATGGATGGCCTCTTTGGCGGCAACACGAGGGAAGAGTGGGATCGTCTTCCCCCTCTTCTTCCCAACCACCCATCAACTACGCCAGCCGATGAAACGGACTACAGCAGCTCTCTCCAACTTGTCATCGCTCCCATGTATGGCGACAGCGCCCTCGATATTGCCGTTGCAAACCTTAATGGGGGCGGCGATACGGTTTACGATGGACACGATATGATATATGATAATATGGATATAGATATCTATTTTAATCCCTTGGGAGCGGACGGTATCCCGGATGGATACTTCCAATGCGTCAATTATGGCTTATTCGGAGACGATTTCTTCATTACGACAAGCCGCAACACCCTGCAGGAACCCCTTTGGATTGGGAAACCGGATGGCTATCCCAATCAAAGACCCACTCCCCCGAATATTTGGGTCGATCGCGTGATTCCCGCGAAAACGAATTCCTGCGGCGTTCTGGCTGGAGATTTCGACTATTCCGGTTTGCGCACGGTTATTGTGTATAATTTCGCCGGAGCGTCAGCGCAATATTTTGACGCCATGGGAGACGCCATCAGCAGAACAACCGGCGCCGCGCGCTCCCGTTTCGGTTTGGTAGCAGGTATAGGACTCGATTATATACCATTGGGTTATAAGGAGGAATATCGCTATAGTCAACGTTACTTCTATAATAACGCCTCTCGAATACCCAATCCAACGGGAAGGCGCCGCCATATAGCCTCCGGCGATTTTGACCTCGATGGCTGCCTCGATCTCTTTGTATGCAACGACGCCATCGGAGGCAACTTGAGCACCATTGCGCCCCCTGATATCAATCAGGTTCTGCGTAACGATTCCTTCGGGGGTTTTACCGATATTACCGATATAATTCTGGATAATCCGGATCCAAGCCTGGATGCGGACACCTCCTTCCATGCCCTTGCTGCGGATTTCGACAATGATGGCGATATAGATGTGTTTGTGTGCAATTACGGCGAACAGAATGAATTGTTTGAAAATAAACTGATCGATAATCCCCCGGATCTTGAAACTTACTCCGATGCGCCCCTCTTTATTGACAAAACCGCACAGTTTATACCCCCTTATTTCACCAGCATCGCCAATCCTCCTTTCGTGTATGGATATTCCAACGCCTCCATGAACGCTGATTTAGCGGATATAAATGGCGATGGAAATGTGGACATTGTTGTAGCAAACGGCGCCCTGCAAAGCACGATGGGCGATTATACCGTCATTTACCTCAACAGGGCAGAACCGCTCAACCCGGGAGTTTATGTCTATACCCCCAGCGCCGCTGCCTTCCCGGCGCCCCGAGTGGTACAGAATTACTTTACTGTTTTCCTCGAGGAATTTTCCCACATGGCTTATGACGCGCAGTTTGCGGATTTCGATAATGACGGCTCTCCGGATTTGTTCATTACAGCCGCAGGTACCAGGAACCGCATTTTCTTCAACAGAGACGTCGATGTCTTCGAGTACAACTCGATTCCGGATGACGACCTGCTTGGCGATGGCGCGTTCGTGGATCGAACCGACTCCTCGCTTCCCGATATTCCTATTCCCAGCCCAAAGGAAAACAGCCGTAAGTTCGCCGTTGGCGATGTGAACGAGGATGGGCTCCTGGATATCGTTGTCGCGAACGGTTTTTCCGATTCCGGCGCGCCTAATGTCCTTCTCCTCAACGGATTCTTCCCCGCGCCGAATAACAAACCCGGCAAATTCTCGGCGCCGAATCATTGGGCGCTTTTTGAAGACGAATCAACTGCCGATCACATCGTGGACGACTCCGTAGAACCCCTCATCTCCGATTTCAACGGCGATGGACACCTCGATATTTTCTTTGTAAATCGCCTATCCATTATTCATCCCCTTCCGGATAATATGGTCGATAAATGCCGTCTCCTTTTCGGGGATGGGACGGGACTGTTCTTCGATGTTACGGATACCTATCTTCCGAATATTAAAGGTAATTTCAACGGCGCCATTGCGGCGGATTTCGACGGCGACGGCGATTGGACCGAAGACCTGAACGGCGACGGCGTTCTGAGCGACAAAGAAGATACGAATTACGATAAACGTCTGGACTGGCTCGATTCCAACCTCGATGGAAGTTTTTCACCGGATTTTGACATCTTTATAGTAGGGCAGGGACAAAATATATATCTTGAAAATGATGGAACGGGACATTTCTTTGATCGCGCCATCGAACGCCTTCCCCTCATGCTCAATGATTCCTTTGGCGTAGATACCGGCGACGTCGATCTGGATGGCGATATCGACATCGTTATCGCCAACCGCGCCCTTCCCATTGAACATTCCGTACAACTTCTCCTGAACGATGGCGCCGGATTCTTCCAGGATTTTACCAATGAAGTCACCAATCCGATTTCCGTCAAATTCTACGGCAGTTCTTATGATTTCAACAATAACAGCCGCGATGTCAAACTGGCGGATATGGACCGCGACGGCGACCTGGATATGTTTGTATGCAACCTGGGCGACGATCTGACCTTCCCCATCGTGGGTTCCAACAATTACGTCCTGATCAATCGACTAATCGGCGCCGGTTTCAATTCCCGCATGATCAACAGGGTTCGCACCCGCGGCAATCCCATCATCGCCACGGTTCAGCCGCCTTCGGCAAACCAGGGTTCCCAGAACCTTACCCTCAGGATTTCCGGCGCCAATTTCCAGGAGGGATGCGTGGTGGATTTGGGCCCAGGCATTACTGTTATCGGCGAACCAAACATAATCTCCCAGGGTATGATAGAAGTTACCGTGAATATAGCGCCCAACGCCCCTATCGGTACAAGGGTCGTTACCGTGACCAATCCGAACGGGATAAAAGGCGCAAGCAAAGCGGGGATTTTCCGCGTGACGACGAATAATTTGCCGGCGCCGCCTCCGGTTCCATCGCGAGCCGAGGGTTCCTGGGCGCTTTATGAATAATACAAGGGTACAGGCGGCTTTTCGCCTGATGCCATCATGACGCCAAGGAGGAGACTTTTATGAAACCTCGAAAGTTTTCATCTCTCATGCTTGTTAGCTTTGGGGTATTTATCCTTTGGGGAGCTCATTTTGCCGCCTTTTCGCAAAAACAGGCGGTTTTTCCCTCTGTTTACAGCGCCAAAGCCAACCCTCATCCCAAGATCTCTTCCAGCCTTCAACAAGCCATGAATTTCGCTAAAACCGCTTCCAAAACCCAGAAAGAACAGTATCTTAAATCCCTTTCCCCCTCTACGCCCCTTTCATTTCGGCTCGATAAAAATGACCGCATTCAATGCTATATCCAGTGCAGGGATTTGACAAAGGATACTATGGAAAAACTCGAACGTTACGGCGTCAAAATTCAACATACCGAAGCCACCCGTAAAATCGTTCAAACCGCGCTCTCTCCCGATCAGATTTACCTCCTCGAGTCTCTCCCGGAAGTGAGATTCATACGCACACCCTCTTATCCCATCGCTCATATTGGAAGCGTTACCACAGAGGGTTATGAAGCCATGAAAATCAATGAATTCGTCAATCGCCCCGAATTCATCGGGGCGAACGTTACTGGAAACGGTATGAAAGTCGGGGTTATTTCAACCGCTATTTACCGCGCTGATCAAAGCTCCTTCTTTGGGGACCTCCCCCCGGAAGAGGCTGCAGGAGTCTTTGATGACGGAAAACTCGGCGGTATCGCCTATTTTTCCTTTAGAACCGATCCAATCACAAATGAGGCTTATGGCTTGAGGGATGAGGGCATCATCAATTACTGGTCTGGCGTTACCGATGAAGAGGGTACCGCAATGCTCGAAATCGTCCATGATATCGTCCCTGACGCCCAATTGTTCTTCTCCAACTTCGACACGGACATTGAAATGAACATGTCCAAGGATTGGCTCCGCGAACAGGGTTGCGATGTGATTATCGACGACATCGGTTTTCTGAATAATGGTCCCTATGATGGCGCCAGCGTTGTCTCTATGGGCTCCTCCAAACAGGTGGAACTCGGCGCCGCTTATTATACATCCGTTGGAAACGCCGCGGAAGATCATTGGTGGGGATATTTCTACGATCCGGAACAGAACAATATCAATAATTTCGGGCAGGCAGATGAAACCATCGAAATAGACGTGCCGCCCATGAGTATTGTCAGCATTTTTCTTTCATGGGATGAACCCTGGGGTTCCTATCCTCCTTATGAAGTGGGTTCGGGGTATGATATTGATGTTTGGATTCTTGATCCCAATTTTCTCGATTTCAATTCTCCCTATGGTTATTCCACGGATCTCCAACAGGGTGATGGAGACCCTTCCGAATGGGCGTGGTGTATCAATCCTTATAATGATTATCAGGTGGTCAGCGTCGTCATTACCAGGAAAAATAAATTGGAGCCCTATGACGATATCAGCCAGCCCATGAGGATGAACATGTTTGTCATGGGGGCGTATATCAGAGAGAAGGATTATATGGTTCGGGAAGGCAGTATGACAAACAATAATGAAGCGGGAGGAGGCGTGATCTCCGTGGGCGCCATCGATGTCAGCGCCAAATCCTACAGCGTGGTGGAATATTTCAGCAGCCGCGGTCCAACCTGGGATGGACGCCAGAAACCGGAAATCGCAGCCTTCGATGGCACCAGCGGCGGGCGCGCCCTGTGGAATACCCCCTTTGAAACCTTCTTCGGAACCTCCTGCGCTTCCCCGCACGCCGGCGCCGTTGCTGCCCTCATCAAGGGGTATAAGGTCTCCCTTGACGATCCGGATTTCATCAATCCCTGGAATCCCAAACAAGTGGTCGATAATATCAACTCCGCCATTTTTCAGGGCGCGGAGGATATGTTTCCTGCCGGCCTTGACAACATGTCCGGTTACGGCAGGATCGATGTCAGCAATGTCTTTGTCAAAAATTTTCTTTCCACGACAGGCAGGCGTAAAATTTATGTTTTTAACGAAGATGAGGAAGCCTGGCATTTCTCCAGCGCGCCAGGCGTCTTCACCGTAGCGGATTATTATCACGACAACGGCAGACTCGTTCTGCAAAGTAAGGATAACAACACCTTCAGCTCCTGGGAAGGACCCGTCGTTGTCTTCCCTGATGAATCCTTTAATCTGAATCCCGCCAAACTCTATATCGCCCGTTTCAAGGTCGCCACACTGTCCGTTCCGGATAAATATCCCGCCTTCCGTATTCGCGCAAACGCGCCGAACGCCACGGTTTCCCATGTTAGGGATTTCAACTCCAAAGCTGGTTCCGATCATTACCCCGGGACATTTCCCGGTTCCGATTTTTATCTCATGTTCCGCCCCACGCAAACCGAGGCGATGAACGGCGTTTATCTCTCCTTCGACATTATCAATTTCAATGCCGGCGACGACCCGGTGGGCGCCCTTTACCTCGATGAGGTGGAAATCATAGAATATGATTTGCCCGGCGCCCCCGAGTAATCCGGTTTATAAAAAAATATACCGCCTGAATGCGCGGTTTCCCCGCTTCAGGCGGTTTTTCTTTTTATACCACGCCTGTATGGATATTATATTTGAAAATACCTTTCCTACTCGCACCGGATGTGATCCACATTGATATGACCCCATCCTCCTCGCGCATCATCCACTATGACGATATACAGATCGGCGTTGCGATGCCCCGTAACATCCCATACCCGCTCTTCCATCCGTTCGGAATCATTGCCCCGTTCCGCATAGAGAACGGAATGATCCTTTCCGCCTCGCAGCTCCACCCGCGCATCGTTTCCCTTTCCGCCTCCCACCTTCAATCGGATCGTATTTTTTGTCGTTTGAAATACGGGGGAATAGATTCTTCCTGCGTAATGATCGTCATATCCACCAAAACCGTCTTCGCATGTTCCGATGAACCAGTTCCCGTTTTTCCGGAAATCCATTCTGGCTGAAGACGTCGGGATTTCCGCAAAATCGCCGATCGCCTCCCATCCCTGCAAATCGCCTTTCTCGAAATCCCACACAGGATCGATTACAGGAGCGGATTCTTCAGTTTTCTTTGATAACATTTCAGGAACAACCTTTTTCCCCTGTATATAAGGATTTCCCATTACCTTTATCGCGCTGTCCTTGTCCCCTCCCACAACCGCCTTCACCTCCCACGTTTCAGTAAACGGGGATTTAAGGGCAGCCAGGGCGTTTGTCACGGAAACGTTTCCCGAGTCAATCTCCGCCCCAACGCCGTCAATGCCAACTGCCCACAGGTTTTGGGAATCAATATAAACGCCTCCGTATTTTTTCATCACATAGGCAATGCCCGCCAATCCGCTTCCCTCTCCCCAGTCAAAACCCGTTCTCCCGCACTGGTGATCGAATCCCAGATGTCCGCAGTTTTCCGGCTCCAAACCATAAGAGTAATTCGGATTGGGATATATGCCATTCTTTTCATGCGTGGGATGATTGATGAGCGTAAGCGAGGCGCGAAGCGCCGCTACGCCGCGCTCGAACAAATCCCTTCTCCCCAGAAGCGCGCCGTAATCGCAAAGCGTGCATCCGAATTGCGCCTGCCGCGCATCCAGGTATTCCCCATCGGAATTTTGCACCCCGAAACCGCCGAAGGTATAAGCGATTCGCCTGTAAGAAATCGACCATACGTTCTGATACAGACATAAATAATCAAGCGCCTCGAGTCCCACGCTTAAATAGCGCTTTTCTCCCGTGAATTCATGGAGTCTTTTGAAGAGTTCCGCATTCCATTGCATGCAAAGCGTGTTCTGCCAGGGCTGTCCCGTATGGGAATCTATCATGGCTTTATGATTTCTTCCCCCATCGACGCAGGGTTTGGCGGAGCAGCTGAAAAAAACCTCGTAGTCATAATATCGCGCATAAGGAATAACCTCTTGGGAAAGGAATTCCCCTGCTTTGAGAGCGGCGTCGAGATATTTCTTTTCCTTTGTCACTCCGTAAAATTCAGCGAGGAACCACGCCGGCATCGCTGTTGGCGCAGCCTCCTGGAGAACGTCCACATCCTCCAGCTCCCGCGTAAACCAGTTGGGGATTGCCCCGGAGGGCGTCTGTTTTTCCAGGTAGAAATCCGCCAGGTTGCGGCAATAGGCGAGGCTTTCGGGAGATGGTTCTATATCCTGATGCCAGCGGAGGAGCCAATACGCCTTCCACGCCATATCCACCGAATCGTAATACGCCCCATGCCCCACGGCATTCTGCATCAGGCAGCCCTTCCACTCTTTCCGGAAATTATTCCACTGGCATGGGAACGCCCCGCGATCCTGCGGGGCAGCCAATGCCATGGAAAGCATCTTTCCGCTCTTGTTTATCCAGTCGTCTTTTGCCAGCCGCTCTCCGAAGCAGCGGATGCCATAAGCGCTTCTCAAATTATTGAACCAAGCCTGCCACGAAGTGAGCCCTTCATGATAGCCCCATCCTGCGTAAACGCCGCCGACTTCCTTTTCTTCTATCGTGCGTTCCCACCAGCCCAGTTGCGCGTTGCCGATTTTTTCCGAGAACGCCGCCGGAAAGCACGCCTTTGCGTATTCGGTAAACGGCATGGTTTGGGGAAGGGCGCTCTTATTGAACCAGGATGTTCCATACCGATCCCACATATATTGAACTGCGCGGTGAAGACCGCGCGGGGATTCCGGATCGGGTCCTTCTTTTGTGAGCGGCGCACGGCCGTCAATATATAGATCATATTCAAGAGAAAGACGCGGCGGCATTTTACGGGATGCGCCCGGTTCATGAACAAAATACACATGCCCCTTTACCTTGTGATCGCAGCAGCCGTAGGATAAAAGGGGAGCATCGGCAACGCCGCTTTTTACATCGAGGTCTATGATCAAAGGAAAGGGATGATTTTTCGCAATGGCGTCCACATCCGGCATGAGCGCGGCGAAAAGAGAATCTTCCTGCGCCGCGACAACAGGGCTGCGAAAAAGATGTTCCCCAACCACATAAAACGGACCCGGCCTTAATCCCGGGGCGAAAACAAGGTCCGGAGTTTCATAGGATGAAAGACTTTTCCCATCAGGGCAGAAGGCGTATCCGGATAGAAAATACTCCAGCTTCAGGGAAGGCTTGGCTGTTTCACAGGAGGTCACGATATGAAATACCGGATCGCGGAAGGAAATCCTTTTTGTGAATCGGACATCTCCGGAAAATCCCTGAAGAAGAAAATCTCCATCCTTTTCTTCCTTCATCTCCGTGAAGGGAAAACGGGGAGGCGCGGCGTATAAGCCGTTCCGCATGGTTTGAAATCCGCCGGAGGATTCTGTCTTCGCCTCCATGGCGATCCGCGGATCATCTGGCGAAACCAGTATCAGCATCCACTTTTCATTTGCGTCCTTTGCGTAGTACTGTTCCGACCACACGCCGGATTTCTTCTCGAACGCGATCTTCACATCGCCGAATTCGCGGCTTACGGTGGATTGCGCCACTGAAAATGAAGGGCAAAGAATTGAAATCATGAACATTCCCACGAGCATTGAAATAAATTTTATCATAAGCGTCATCCCCTTCCATCATATTTCCGGATCAAACAGGATTGTCTATTGACATGTAAGACTTTCTTTTAAGGGAGATTTTAATGAAGTATAAAAGGCATAAAGGTTGGCTTCGTCAACAGAAATATGGATATATTGAATTCAAAAAAGGTTTAGAATGATCATCCTTCCTTTTTATTTTTTAAGTTTAACATTGCTGCCCGGCTGATTTCCTGTATGCTCTTTTCGGGCTAAAGCGTTTTTTGCCATTCTGTGTAATCAAATGGTTCTCGAATTATCAGGGAAATGAATTGCTCTGCCTCAACAACTCCCAGGGAATCGACTAAGGTTTGATAGCCTTTTAATTTGATTTCTGTTTCTGTCGTCATAATTCCACCTCACGCAGAAAGGTTTGGGGATCTATCACCTTAATCTCATGTTCTTAACAAGGAAAACTTAAATTAATGTATATGTTAAATGCAATATCAATCAACATTCGACAATCAACAAACATCCATCATTTGTCCTGAGCCGTGTTCAATTTCCCGAGATTTTCCCTTGCCGTTTCATCCCCCGGTTTTATCGCAAGGACGCGTTTCCAGAGTTCCTCAGCCTTTTGTTTTTCCCCGATCACGGCAAAGAGTATCCCCAGGTTGTTCAATCCCTCGATATTATCCGGATGGCGCAAAAGAAGGGCGTCGTAGGTTCTCATGGCTTTCAGTATATACGTTTTATCCTTCCTGCCCATTTGTTCGTAAACATCGGCGAGAAATAAATATCCCTCGGGGGCGTTCGGAGCGAGGCTTGTGAATTTTTCAAAATTGACCTCCGCCTCTTTCAGAATTCCAAGTTCGCTTTGCGCCTTTCCTCTGTATAGATAAGAAGGCGCATAATCCGGATTGATCTTCACCGCTTTTTCCGCAAGAACCAGAATCTCTTCCGGGGGATGTCTTAATTGATCTTTCGTTTCCATGAGCCCCGATAATGCGGATAAAAGATCCGGATTGATTTCCAGGGCGTTCTCGAACGCCTCCCTTGCCTTTTCAAGGTTCTCCTGTTCCAGAAACATTCTGGCTTTCAATACGGAATTCTGCGCGGAACTCGGAAGTATTTTTTCCGCAGCGCTCAAACATTCTTCCGCGTTCTCGTATTCCTTTTTTGCCAGGTATATCTTTACAAGGGTTTGCGCCTTTGCAAGGGAAAGAGACGCGGGCAATATTTTGCGTTCCCCCGTATCGATAGGTTTGACCTGTTCCAGCTGCTTTATCGCTTCATCGTATCTTCCCCGCGAAACCAGAACCTCCGCATAAATGACCCGCGCCTGCGGATTATCCGGATTTCTTTCCACCGCATGACTCCATAAGGTTGCGGCGTCTCGCCATAAAAAGGAACGCTGAATCGTTCCAATTGAACCAATGACGATGAAAGCAAGTATGATATACAACGGGACGCCCCTTTTTTCAATGGCGCTTTCCAGCGATAGAAGAAAAAGGCAAAAACCAATAAGGGGAATGTATAAATACCGCTCCGCCATCCAGATGCCCAGGGGAAGGATATTGAGTACCGGGAAAAGAAAAATCAGAAACCAGAATATCCCCAGGAATTCCCTTTGCTTCTTTAGGAATAACCGTAGGATCATCAGCGCCGTTGCCAAAATCCCACAAAAAGGAATCAGGAATCCGAATGAAAAGATGGCGGTCTCGATCCGGAAGAAATTCGTATAATCGCACACGGTATCGTAAATTGTGGTGGCAATGAGGAGAAAGAGATAACGCAGGAAAACCTTGGGCATGGTGAGCCAGGCGGTAACCATTCTTCCTGTGGGATAATATGGCGTCTCGATCCCGCTTATGAATACAAATCTTATGATTACATAAACGGCGCAGGCGATAAAATAGGGAATCAAACTTTTCAAAAGCAAGGGAAAATCTTTTTTATACCAGGTTCCGGGAGGTGAATCCGCAGATCGAACATATTCCATTGCCATTAAAGCAAGCGGAAACATCAGAACCAGTTCCTTTGATAAAAGCCCCAGGATGAAGAATAATATCGATGCAGTCCTGTAAATCCCATGATTTCCCTTTCCCTTGAAATAGAGTGATAGCGACGACAGGATAAAAAACAACGCAATGACGTCCGTTCTTCCGGAAATGAAACACACCGCCTCCGCATGAACCGGGTGAATGCCAAATAAAAGCGCAATCCAGAAGCCAACTCTTCTTTTGATATTCAGGATTTTTATCAGGAAGAAATAAAAAAGAATCGCGTTGATTATATGCAGAACAAGGTTGAACAGATGCCACCAGAATGGTCGAAGACCGAATATCGCATACTGCAATATATTGATCACGGTTACGATTGGGCGGTAATACGAAATGCCCGGCGTTTCATGCGATTTGTGGAAAAAAGTACGGACAAACGCCCCGGGTATATTCCTCAGGGATTTCACCCCGGGATTATGCGCGATCAGAAGCTCGTCATCCCAGAGAAATTCACCGGAAAGGCAAGGGGAGAATACAATGAAAATGATGAGAAATAACAGGAAAATTTGAAGGAGGCTCGAGGCGATTCGTAAGGATTGCCCGTTCATTTCAGCGCCCCATCGATTTGCACGGAAGATATCTTGAGAACGCGCTTCCCCAATCCGTCGATGATATAAAGCGATCCGATTCCATCAAAGGCGATTGCATCCGCCTTGATTTCATTCTCTCCGGAGCCCTCTTTCCCGAAACGGATCATCCCGAGATAATTTCCCAGAATGGAAAAGAACTGAATCCGTATCCCACCCCGATCTACCACTGCTATCAAGCCGTTATCATCCACAGATATGGCATGTGGGAAGCTCAACATGCCCGGGGATTCTCCCTTTGTTCCAAAAATGCGAATCAATTTTCCATTCTGCCAGAATAGTGATATCCGGTGATTCTGCGTATCGGCAATGTAAACCTCTCCATTTTTCCCCAAAGCAAAACCTTTGGGATGATTCATCTCTTCGGATTTATCTCCCAATCCGCCCCAGGAATCGATCCATTCTTTGCGAAAGGAGTAACGATGTACCCGGCTTTTTTCAGAATCGAGGATCAGAAGGGTGGAGTTCCTGGTTGCGGCAAGGTCTTCCGGAAAATCGAATTTGTCTTTCTCATCCGGGGGAGAAAAAGAGCCCAGCGATCTTCCGGTTATATCGAAGACCCGAATATTTCTTCCGGATGTATCCGCAACATGAATTTCCCCCAGGGGGCTGGCCGCAATTGCCCCGGGAGTCATATCTTTCCTTAATGTGGATCCAACCGGGATTCTTCTCAAAAGTCGCCCCAGGGGGGTGAACGCCTTGATCATTCCATCTCCCGCATCGGTGACATATACCCTGTCCTTGTGATCCACGTAAATGTCTCGTGGTTCCTGAACCTGCGCAGGTTCTTTTCCATGAGGAACCCATACAGAGTAAATCTTTTCCTGATCGCCTTTGGGTTTGTAAACGTAAACGCGAGGAGCGGGAGAATAATAAACCGTTTCGCCATCAGGAGTGACGTAATATTCCCGCGCCGGAAGGAAAGACAGAAGAAAAGCGCTTATCATCAACGATAAAATATTGATTTTGAATTTTGAATTTTTCATTTTACATTGTCATCTGCTCTTTTCCCCGGGATCCCAGATGTATTTGTGAATCTGAAGATTGAGCCGGATCGGGAGCCGCGTTTCCAGAATCCAATCCGCAAGATTCGCGGGATTCATGCGTTCGAATTCCGGCGAAAAAAGCACGCGGGTTTTCTCCAGGAGATGGCGCTTTTTGACAAGATCTATCGCATAATCGAAATCCCCGCGATCGCAGATAATGAATTTCACTTCGTCAGATTTCCGGATTTTATCCAGATTGTCAAAATTCATGCGTTCGCGCATACCGCTCCCGGGACACTTGATATCCAGGATGACAACCGCCTCACGCGGAATGGAATCCAGCGGGAAGGAACCGTTTGTTTCAAGGAGAATCCGGAAACCCGATTCAATGAGTCTGGAAAGAAGTTCCGGAACCTCCTTCTGCATGAGGGGTTCCCCTCCGGTAACGAGAATCAGATTCATCCCAATTTTTTTGCAAGTCTCAATAATTTCTTCAATGGACAAATTCCTGCCTGTTTCTTTCGCCTGGGGAGTGTCGCACCATACGCAATTCAGGTTGCATCCTGCCAGCCTTATGATTGTGCAGGGTTCGCCGGAATAGGTCGTCTCTCCCTCGATCGCAGGATATATCTCGCTGATTTCAATCATTCCTTTTTACCGATCGTTTTATTTGTTTGCAGCCGGTAGTTCGATCCAGAAACTGCTGCCTTTGCCTGGTTTGGATTCGACGCCAATCCTGCCGCCCATTTTCTCGATGCCCTTCTTGACAATGGCAAGCCCCACGCCTGTGCCCTGGTATTTGTTTTCACTGTGGAGCCGTTCAAACAGCATGAATATTTTCTCCTGGAATTCCGGCTCGATGCCGATGCCGTTATCCTCTACGTAAATACGCGCCCTGCCCTTTCTCTCTTCCGCGTGGATCAGAATCCTCGGATTTAATCCGGGCTCAACATATTTGAGGGCGTTGGAAACAAGATTGGAAATGATTTGCTGCAAGGTGGGACCATGGGCAAGAACCGACGGAATCTCTCCCCGTATGGTTATCTCGGCGTTCTTTTCATTGATCTGCGACTCTCTTTGAGAAATCACTTCCTGAATCACATCCCTGGCATTGACGCTATCGAGCTGTAGTTCCGAACGGCTCAATCGGCTGTATTCAAGAAGATCCAGGATCAGTTTGTCCATGCGTTGAGACTGATTCATAATACGTTCCAAAAGAGTTTTTCCCTCTTCATCCAGGCTCTCTTTATGGTTCTCCATCAGATTCTGGCACAGGCTGATGATTTGATTCAAGGGGGCGCGAAGATCATGAGTAACGGAAAAAGCGAAAATCTCCAGCTGTTCATTTGCGTACTCCAGTTTGGAGGTCCGTTCCTGAACGATCTCCTCGAGATTCTCGCTGTAATGCCGGATCTTTCCCATGTTGTCTTTTATCGTATCCACCATGATGTTGATGCTTTGTTCGAGTAGCTTGAGTTCATTGTTCGTATTCACGGTGATAGTGTGATCCAGATTGCCCTGGGCGATCTTGTCAACATCCTTGACGATCTTGTGTATGGGTTGGGAAATGCGTCCGGATGTATAAAAGGTGATCAGGACGCTTCCCATGATGGCTATGACGCAAACCGTGAAATGCGCCGCGGCTTTTTTTCGAATCTCCCTGTCCATAATCAGGGAATTCCAGGACAGTTCTACAATGCGCGTGGATTCCGTGGGATATTTTTCCCCCGTTGCCCTGATGTACAGGTAACTGTATGATATTCCTTGTTCCTCGCCGGTTATTTCCAGGTTTTTTTTGTTTTCCACCACCTTCTGGATATTCATCATGGTGGCGCGGTCCGCCTTCTCATCGGGACTTCCGGTTAGAAATCCGTTCATATCGAAAACCCGTATGGAATTGAGAGAGGGATAATCAATAGCCAGCTCCTGCGCGATTCTGAGATAATTGAGATCCTTGACAATATCCGAAAATTCATCCGAGATCAGCCCCAGCTCCAGAACATATTTATGATCCGGCGTAGGCATATAGACGAATTTCCGCAGCATCCCCGTGCGTATCTCCGGCGTAATCCTGTGGCTTTCGAAGGCGTTCCCTTTCCTCACGCTGTCCAGGTATTCGCTTAATTCCGGGTAGGTCTTGAAATCAAGTCCCTTGTCTATTTCATAAGTGGTGTGAATCACGACATTATTCTCATCGATCACGTAAAAATCCATCTTCCCTTCCCATGTGGCTTTCAAGCCGTTTATATCCATCCGGTATGGATTTCTCCCCGATTTTTCGTATTCCGCAAGAAAGCGGGTCATCCCCCGTTTCATGTCGTCATCGAGGGTGGCGCCATACAGAGCGTATGCGCTTTCCGCCATCCGGATCGCATGGACGATCGCGGTTTTTACCTGCTCCTTCGCGTTCAAAAAATCCGATTCCATGTCAATTACGGAAAGAATGTATCCTATAATCGTCAGGGCAATGAGAATCGGGATGATAATCATGAGTATCCGGGTTGTCAGATCATATTTCAGAGGCCAGAA
>JAFGFK010000190.1 GCA_016931135.1 Candidatus Sumerlaeota bacterium
ATTCTTCAATAAAAATCTTCAATGGGGGATGTTATGATTTACAGTATGACAGGTTACGGATCTTCTTATGTGGAAAGCGAACTGGGAATTTTCACGATCGAGATAAAGAGTATCAACAACCGGTTCCTTGATATTGTATTCCGTTTGTCGCCCAATCTTTCCTTTCTGGAGTCCCATATAAAAAACAAGATGGTCGGGATAGTGAAACGGGGCAAACTGGATGTTTTTATCAGATGGTACAGGAAAGGGGAAGCGCTGCCGGAATTGGAAATAAACGCTTTTGTTCTTGAAAAAATATACAGAGATTCCCTCGCCATTCAAAAAAATCTCGGAATTCCGGGTACGGTTTCCATAGGCGATTTTCTCCATATCCCTTCTTTATATCAGGAAATACCCCCGCGCCTGGATGAAAAAAAACTGTGGGACATCCTTAAAAAAGGAGTTCAAAAAGCCCTTCAATCCCTCCAGCATTCCCGGCGCAAGGAAGGCGCCCATCTGGCAAAGGCGCTTCTTTCCCATCTGGATGAATTGGAAACCGAGTGGGCAAAACTGGAGGATTTGAACCAGGAGGTTCTGGAACAGTTTCGCCAGCGTTTATCGAAAAAAATCGAGGAATTCAATAAAATCGCAGCTACGCCTGTTGATGAACAACGCCTCGATGCCGAGGCGCTTCTCTTCGCCGATAAATCCGATATTACGGAAGAAATCGCGCGCCTTTCCGCTCATATCAAGACCTTCAGGGATTTGCTGAATTCAAAAGACAATGTGCCCATGGGCAAACAGATGGAGTTCCTTTGCCAGGAACTCCATCGCGAGGTGAATACCATCGGGAGCAAATCCCGCGGAACCTCCCTTTCCAATTTGGCGCTTTCCATGAAAAACATTGTGGAAAAAATCAGGGAACAGATTCAGAATGTCGAATAATGAAAAAAGTCCATACTGTTTCCCTCGCCTGGAGATCGATCTCGCCAGGATCGCCCATAATGCAGGAAAAGTCGTTGAAATATTCGGTTCCAGGGGAATCGAGATAACGGGAATCACCAAGGGAGTGTGCGGCGATCCGGACATCGCCCGCCTCATGGTAAATTCCGGAATCAAATGCCTCGGGGATTCTCGAATCGAAAATATCGAAAAAATGAAAAATGCCGGCGTCAATGCGCAATTCATGCTTCTTCGAAGCCCGTTTCTCTCCAGAATCAAACAGGTCGTTCAGTATGCGGATATCAGCCTCAACTCGGAATTGTCCATCATTCGCGCCCTTTCCGATCATGCCCGAAAGATTGGACGCATTCATGAAATCATCCTGATGGTGGAACTCGGGGACCTGAGGGAAGGGATTATGCCCGTTGATCTCGATCAGACCATCGAGCAGGCGTTGCTTCTCCACAATATCAGGCTCAAGGGCATTGGAACCAATCTCGCCTGCCTTTCCGGAGTGATCCCTGATCAGGAAAAAATGGACGCCCTTTCCTCGCTCGCAGAATCGATCGAACATAAATTCGGACTCTCCCTCAAAACCGTTTCCGGAGGCAATTCCGGCAATTACGACTGGTTTGTCTCCAGCAAAAATACGGGAAGGATCAACAACCTCAGGATAGGGGAGGCGATCCTGCTCGGGCGCGAAACCCTTCATCGAAATCCCATCCCGGGACTCTTTACCGATGCCTTTGTCCTTTATGCCGAGGTGATCGAGGCGAAGAAAAAACCTTCCGCGCCCTTTGGTAAAATGGCGCAGAACGTCCTCGGGGAGTCCCCTTCCCTTGAAGATCGGGGTATGATGAACAGGGCGCTGGCTGGAATCGGTCTGCAGGATGTCCATATCGCCGGATTGACCCCCAAAAGTCAGATAAAAATTATCGGAGCCACAAGCGATCATATTGTCCTCGATTCCGGAGAAAGCGATTTGACTCCGGGGCAGGCGGTTTCCTTTGATCTGAACTATATCGCCCTTTGCGCCGCCATGGCTTCTCCCTATGTGCAGAAAGTAAAAAAACAATATTGAAAATCATTGCATATATAATGAGGATTGTTATTCTTCTGGTTTTGTCTTTAATTCTGAAATCTGTCTTTATTGAAATACTTTTCAGCGGCATAGAGAGGGAAGAATGATCGGTATGTGCGGAATTTGCGGTAAAATCAATTTCGACTCCTCCCGTCCCGTTTCCCCCGAGGAAATAAAATCCATGAATCTCCTCCTTCACCACAGAGGTCCGGATGAGGAAGGATATTATTTCAGAGACAACGTCGCCTTGGGGCATAAACGTCTTTCCATCATCGATCTGAAAACCGGCAAGCAACCTATCTCCAATGAGGATGAATCCTGTGTGATTATTTTCAATGGCGAGATTTACAACTTTCTCTATCTGCGCGAGAGCCTCATCAAAAAAGGGCATGTCTTCAAGACAAATTCCGATACGGAAACCATCCTGCATCTCTATGAGGAATATGGAAAATCCTGCGTGGAACTCCTCCGCGGCATGTTCGCCTTTGCCATCTGGGATCATGGAAAGAAGGAGTGTTTCATCGCCCGGGATCGCGTAGGGAAAAAACCCCTCTATTACGCCCTTCTCTCCGATTCCTTTGTGTTCGCCTCGGAACTCAAGGCGCTGCTCGCGCTTCCGGGAATCTCCCGCGAGATCGATTACGAGGCGCTGAATTATTACTTGAGCTTTCAATACGTTCCCGCGCCTCATTCCATCTTCAAATCCATCAAAAAACTCGAACCCGCCCATACCCTTGTTTTCAAAAATAACAATATTTCCCTGGAACGATACTGGGATTTATCCTATGAGCCCAAGATGCGGATTACGGAAAAAGACGCCCTGGAACAAACCGACGCCATGATCGATGAGGCGGTCAGAATCCGCCTCTTGAGCGAAGTCCCTCTGGGTTGCTTTCTTTCCGGAGGAGTCGATTCCTCGGCAATTGTGGGTTATATGCGGCGCCATATCACAGGAGACCTGAACACCTTCTCCATAGGCTTCGAAGAGGAAACCCATAACGAACTGCCCTTTGCTCAGAAAGTCGCCCAACTCTTCGAGACAAAACACCAGGAATTTGTGGTGCGCCCCGATGCCATAGAGGTCCTCCCAAAACTCGTGTGGCATTTCGACGAACCTTACGCCGATTCCTCCGCGCTTCCCACTTATTATCTTTCCAAGATGACAAGGCAGTATGTTACCGTGGCGTTGAATGGCGATGGCGGGGATGAGTCCTTTATCGGTTATGAAAGGTATGTGGGATTGCCCAGATTGCGGAGGTACATGGCAATTCCCCGGTTCCTCCGGGTTTTTGCGCAGCCGGGCGCAAAAGCCCTTTTCAGATCCCTTCCGGATAGCGCCCTCGCTGAAAAACTCTATTACGCCAACACCTTCTCCCTGTATGATGCGGGGCGTTTGTATCTCCAGATGATGACCATCTTCCGCGATTATCAGAAGGAGCGAATATACAGCCCGAGATTGAAACATCTTTCGCTCCTTGACGCCTATCAGTATCCCCTCGGGTATTATAATGACATTCTCGCAAAAAACGAAGTGGAAAAAAAGGTGCGTTCCGATATCATGACTTATCTTCATGGCGCCCTTCTCCCCAAGGTGGATCGCACGACCATGGCGAACAGCCTGGAGGGGCGCGCTCCCTTTCTGGATTATAAAGTCATGGAATACGCAGCCCGCCTTCCCCTCGAAATCAAGTTCGGCGACGGAATCCTCAAGTATCATTTGAAAAAGGTAATCAAAGACCTTTTGCCCCACGATCTTCTGTGGAGGAAGAAACAGGGCTTCGGCGTTCCGGTGGGGCATTGGTTCAAAAGAGACCTTTACGAATTCACCCGGGATATCATCCTTTCGCAAAAGGCGTCCGAACGCGACATTTTTGATATGAAATATGTCGCCAAAATACTCGAAGACCATCGCGCGGGAAGGCAGAATCATCATCATCGCCTCTGGGCGCTTTTATGCCTCGAACTCTGGTTCATGACATTCATCGATCGCGCCGATATTTCCTCAGGACCCTTGAGTTTTTGACGCCGGAAAAATGAAAGTGAATATTTTATTTCTAACCGCGACCTCCGATATCGGCGGAACCGAGCGGATGCTGATCCATCTCCTTTCCAGGCTGGATCGCGATCGCTTCGATGCCGTTGTCTGCTCCCTGGTGGGAAAGGGAACCCTCACGAAGAAAGTCCGCGAACTCGGATATTTAGCCGAAAACCTCGATTTGCGTCATCCCCTTCAATTCGGGAACATGATACGTCTTTATCAGCTGATGAAGGACGTCCCGTTCGATCTGATCCAGATATACGGTTTGAGGGCTGAGGTATTCGGCAGACCTCTGGCGAAAATGGCAGGCGTTCCTGTTGTCATTTCCAGCATCCGCAGCCCCGATCCTTGGAGGAAATGGCGCCATGTCCTCATCGATCGCCTTACCCTTATCTGGGCGGATTGTTTTGTCAGCAATTCCGAAGCGGGAAAAAAGAGCCGCATCGAAAGGGAAAAATATCATGCAGGCAGCATCCGCGTTATATATAATGGCATTCCTCCCCCCCCCAAATATAAGGAGGAAGATAAAGGCGTCTTTCGCGATAAATACGGGATCGAGGGAAAGGCTTTTCCCGTTATTTCCCATATCGCGAATCTCAGAGCCATGAAAGGACACTGGGAGGCCCTTCAATCCATCCCACAACTGAAAAAGACCTTCCCCGATCTCCGGTTTCTTTTCGCTGGAAGAGACGACTCGAAAGGGGAAATCCCCAATCTTGCCCGATCCCTCGGGCTTGACGAAAATGTTCGGTTTCTTGGGTATTGCCCCGAACCCGCGGAAATTCTGGCTATCAGCGACGCCTTCATCCTCCCTTCTTACTGGGAGGGATGCCCCGCATCCCTTCTGGAGGCGATGGCGTTTGGATTACCCTGCGTCGCTTCAAATGTCGGCGGCATTCCCGAAATCATTCAGCATGGAGAAAACGGGCTTCTCATTCCATCGAAGGACGCCTCCGCCCTTTCCGGCGCGCTTCTCTCCCTTTTTCAAAATCAGGAACTGGGGAAGAAAATCGCTCGAAACGCTTATCAGACATTTCAAACGCGTTTCCATATCGACCGCATGGTTCGGGAATACGAAACCCTGTACGAAGAATTGACAGACCGGATAGAATAGATGCCCATTATCAAGTAAAGAGGAATCAAATTATACCATATTGACAATTCCATATTCTGGCGAATAAAACTTTTTCATATTTTTTGTAGGGTAATGAAGAATGAAAACAATCGGCATACTTGGCGGAATGGGTCCCCTTGCAACGGCTGATCTGTATCGAAGAATCATCCTTTTTACAAAGGCGGATAAAGACCAGGATCATCTCCATGTAATCATAGATGGGAACGCCGCCATTCCCGATCGAACGGCTTTTATCATTGGCAAGGGTGATAATCCCCTTCCTGAAATGATCCAATCCGCCCGCGCCCTGGAGCGCGCCGGAGCGGATTTCATCATCATGCCCTGTAATACCGCACATTTCTTTTTTGATGATCTATCCAGAATTTCATCCATTCCCTTTTTGAACATGCTGCAACTTACTGTGGATCACATCAGAAATACATGCGGTTCCGATTCTACAGCAGGATTACTGGCTACCGATGGAACCATTCAATCCGGTATCTATGATCAATATTTCGCACAAAGAGGCATCCATCTTGTCAAACCAGTCGCCACTCAAAAATATGTCATGGAATTGATCTATGAAGGCGTCAAAAAGGGGAATTATTCCTTTGGAACAGACGGTTTTTTCAAAGCGGTGGAAGAACTCGCAGAAAAAGGCGCCAGTCGTTTCATCCTCGGTTGTACTGAACTTTCTTCCGCAAAGGATATCTATCATTTTCAGGGCGACTTCGTCGATCCCCTGGATATCCTGGCAAAAAATGCCATAGAATATGCAGGAGGTTCTGTGATAAATGACGCGGCAAAAGAGAATTGAAGATTACGGCGTTAAAATTGGATCGCTCCCCAAAGGAAAACGGAACAAGATCACGGATGTGAAGGGCGTGAAAGTTGGTCATTGCTCCATTGACTCTAAAGAAAACAAAACCGGCGTCACCATTGTTCTTCCCCATGGGAAAAACGCATATTTGAACAAACTGGTCGCAGCCTGTCATGTCTTGAATGGATTTGGCAAAACCGCCGGATTGGTTCAGATCGAGGAACTCGGAACCCTCGAAACCCCCATCGCCCTTACCAATACCCTGAATGTCGGATTGGTTCATGACGCCCTCGTTGAGTATATGATCAGGCAGGGCAAAAAAATCAATCTGGAAATAACGTCGATCAACCCTGTGGTGTGCGAGTGCAGCGATAGATATTTGAATAATATCCAGAACAGGGTTGTTAAAAAAGAACATGTCTTCAAGGCGATCAGAAATTGCCGCGCCGATTTTCCCGAGGGCGACGTCGGGGGGGGGAAGGGGCTTTCCTGCCATCAGTTGAAAGGGGGGATCGGTTCCGCTTCCCGCGTGATAAAACTGGAAAGAAAAAATTATACCCTCGGGATCCTGGCGCAGTCGAACTACGGTTCCCTCGAAGATTTGATGATCAATGGGAAAAATGTCGGGAAAGACCTTGCCCGGAAAATAAATCTGAATGAAGCGGATGAAAAAGGCTCGATTATCATGATCATTGCCACGGATATCCCCTGTACGAGCAGACAACTGAAAAGGATATGCAAACGAGCGGCTGTGGGATTGGCAAGGGTGGGTTCCTTCACGGGGCATGGCAGCGGTGAAATCATGATCGCCTTTTCCACGGCAAACGTCATAAAAGCCGGCGAAAAAAAAGATGTCATATCTTTACGGATGCTCAATGAAAACCGAATCAATCGGGTTTTCCGCGCAGTCGCCGAGGCGTGCGAAGAGGCAGTATTGAATTCCATGATAACAGCCAAGAGAGTGGTCGGATACAAGGGTCATGTCAGGGAATCCTTGAAAGATTATTTCCTGTTGATCGGTGAAAAGTGATACGTCTATATCTGGAAGACCTTGAAAACCGCATCATCCCGGAAGTGGAAGAGGAACTTCTCTCCCAGTGGAAGGGGTTCCTGGATGGAAAAGTGAATTCCCCCTTCTTCTCCCCGAGGCGCAAAATCTTATCGCCGCCTTCTTTTCCCTGGAGAGCCGTATTGATAAATGAAGCCATTGACGATTTTGATCTCATGGCGTTGCAGCAGATTTCCGAATGCTCCGCAACCCTTGCATCAGGCTCTGGCGCCATCATGAACGTTCGCCCGAATTACGGCGCAGGAACCTTCCCTTCGGTTTTTGGCGCGGATATATTCATCATGGATACGGAATTCAACGCCCTTCCCACATCAAAACCCCTGAATGGCGGAATCGACGATGTCATGCGGATTCTTGATCGCGGCGCCCCTGATATTCATACCGGTTATGGAGAACGATGCCTCGCAATGGGTGAACGCTTTGCGCATCTCTTCGCTGATTATCCTAAAGTCTCTAAATATGTTCGAATTTACCATCCCGACCTTCAATGTCCCATGGATGTCTGCGAGCTTTTACTCGGTTCAAACCTTATGATCAACGCCTTTTGGATGAATTTAATGGGGGCGCCATCCATTTCTGCGGAAGGGGAGACCACTATATCGATCGCCTTTCTGAAATGAGGGGAGTCTATGCAGTCAATATGTCGCAACCTGAATGTAACGACATGGAAAAAATATATGTCCATACCGTTGACAGGGGGATTAAACTTATAGGACTTCCCCGGCATGCCGCGGAGTATGCAGTTCAAAAGGGGAGAGAACTGCATGGCAATGCCCAGTGTTTTTAAGAAAAAAGACGAATAATCCGAAGACTCATTGCCAGTCTTTCAGGAGCTTCAAAGCCTTCCTGCACTCCTGGGTGCTGATCACCGTGACGGTCCGCTCAACGTCGGGATGGTTTGCCGTATAGAGATAATCGATGTTGATCTTGTTCGAACTCAGGACTTGCGCAACCTTCCAGAGCGCCCCGGGCACGTTCTCCAGCGTCAGCATGATGACATTTTTCACATCGTAACAGTACTTGTTCTGGGTTAAAAGATCGTCGATGATGTCCGGTTTATCCGGCACAAAACGGATGATTCCGCTGTCTGTGGAGTCATGCACGCTTACAGCCAGTATGTTCACCTCTGCTTCCTTGAGGATTCTGCAGAGATTCGCCAGGAATCCCGGCTTGTTCGGAACCCGCACCGAGAATTGATGTAATAACGCCGCCATAAAGATCATCTCCTTTCTTTTAATCTATGAATCTTATTTTGACATGATTTTTTTACCGTTCGATTCAAGAATAGTCACCGGCAATTTCCCGCTGAATCCTTCTTCCGATTGGAAAAGCGCGCCGGCTGCTGCAGCCTGCACAGCGCGCGCATTGCCATACGCGCAAATATACGTCGGGATTTCAGGCAACTCGGAAAGGATGTAAGGACTCCCGAAGGATATCACTACATGCGGCAGCCTCACGGAAAAAAGAGTTTGAAGCAGATTTCTCTGTTCTTCATTGAGCGCAACGTTTCCCCTCCCGATCACGATGCGGGGATACAGGGCTATCACCACCTGATCCAGTTCCTTCACCATCTGCATGGTTTTTTGTCGTTCATCGTCATCCACATCGTCCCCGAGAAAGATCACCCTGGCATCGGGATCTATTTTTTGCGTTTCCTCTCCAAAGGAGTAGATATCGCGCCATACCATGATCTTGCCCACCTGGTTTGTGAGGAGAATGACTCCCAGGCTTTTTTCCCTGGAAAGCGGAAATGTCTTCGGCGCAGCTTTCACAAGCGTCAGCGTCTTTCTCGCCAGTTCCTTTGCCGTTTCATAATTTCCTTCCGTTCCGACAAGTTCCTTTATTTTATCGAGCGCCACAAACCGTTCCTTGTGCAGCCCCACCCGCGTTTTTGCCGCCAGTATCTTTCGTATGGATTGATCGATCCGCTCTTCCTCGATCCTGCCCGATCTCAATCCCTCCACGATCACTTCCCATGTCTTGAGGGGATCGGACGGCATCAGGATCACGTCGCATCCCGCCTCCAGCGAACGCAAAATGGATTCCTCGAAGGGGATTTCCTTCGTTACCCCTCCCATGCCCATGGCGTCCGTGAACAATATCCCCTTGAATCCGAATTCCCGGCGCAACACGCCTGTCATGATGTTTTT
The DNA here is from genome assembly GCA_016931135.1 of Candidatus Sumerlaeota bacterium. GTDB lineage: Bacteria > Sumerlaeota > Sumerlaeia > MWCT01 > MWCT01 > JAFGFK01. The sequence continues at coordinate 9,194 of JAFGFK010000190.1, forward strand.
CGAGATGGTCGCGGGGATCGGTTTTTCCTCATAAGCGGGAAGCCATAGATGCGCCGTCATGACGCTCGAAACATCGCCCTCTGAAATTGCCTTCTCGAACGGCAGCAATTCCACTTTGCGCAAATCTCTCTTCGTTCCCTGAATCGTTCCCAGGGAGGAATGGGAATCGATGCTCGTATTGCCATGCCCGGGGAAGTGTTTGCCGGTTGCAAGCATCCCGTGTTTTTGAATCGATTTGATCCAGGCTGCTCCAATCCTGGCAACGGATTCGGGATTTTCCCCAAAGGAACGAATGTTGATGATCGGATTCTCGGGATTGTTGTTCACATCCAGAACCGGCGCAAAATTGAGATGTACGCCCAAAGGGCGGCTTTCCAGAGCCGTGATCCGCGCCGCTTCCTCCGCAACCTGAACGCTCCCCGAAGCCCCGATTGCCATGTTGCTGGGAAGATCCGTGGCTCCGTCAATGTAACATCCCACCCCGCGTTCGAAATCCGCTGTTATGAGAAGCGGCAGATAGGAAGCCCCTTGAAATTTGTTCATCAATTCCGCCAATTCTGCAGCCGGCGTGTTGGGATAAGCGATCAGTCCCCCCGGCTTGATCTTCCGGATCAATTCCATTCCCACCTCTTCCTTTTTCAGATACGTGGGAACAATCACCTGCCCCGCCTTTTCCTCGAGCGTCATTTGCCGCAGCGTCTTTTCGATCCAGTATTCATCCACCGGATAAAGCCGCTGCATCATCTCTTCGGATACAACGGCTTTTTCCATAGCTTCTTTAACCGCCTGATAAAAGGGCTTTCTGGCAGCGCCCCGATCCGCTTTTTCCCGATCCGGATGAATAGCGTTCATCAAAAGGATCGCAAAGGCATCGTACCGAGGATCGATCCAGATCGACGTGCCCGTGAAGCCCGTATGCCCGTAAGAACCGGTTCCGAGCCCGCCGCTGCTTCCCACGTTTTCGCCGCCCAGAATCCATCCCATTCCCTGTTGATCCGAAATCCCGGGGTCCAGCTGAGCCGTGTAAAATGCGCGTACCGTTTCGGGATTCAGGATGCGGATATCACCATGTTTTCCCCCGTTTGCCAGCATTTGACAGAATACGGATAAATCCCGCACAGTGGAAAAGAGACCCGCATGTCCTGACACTCCTCCTATGGCATGGGCGTTTTCATCATGGACCTCACCCCAGGCAAGCCGTTTTTCATACAGGGGCCAGATTTCCGTTGCCGCGCAGTTTTTCTTCCATTCAGCCGGTGGATTATATCGCGTATAGTTCATTCCCAAAGGCTCGAAGATGTTCTCCCGGCTGAAGGCGTCCAGGCTTTTCCCCAAAACCTTTTCCACGATCATTCCCAGCGTCATGAATCCAATGTCGCTGTACGTGCGCTTTGTTCCCGGGTCTGCGACAAGTTCCTCCTCGCAAATCGCCTTGTAAAATGCCTCCCGACCCTTTATGGTTGCGTAATATCGCTTGAATGCGGGAAATCCGCTTGTGTGCGTTACAAGATGACGAATGGTAATAGTCTCTTTTTTCCCCTTCCCGAATTCCGGCAGGTATTTTATCACCAGATCGTCAAGACTGATTTTCCCCTGTTCCAAGAGAATCATGATGGAGGTATTCGTCACGATCATTTTCGTAAGGGACGCAAGATCGAAGATAGTTCCCGTTGTCATGGCAATGACTTCCGGCTGCAAAACCGCGTGTCCGAATGAGCGCGGATTCAACGCATGACCGTTTCTGCCTATGACAGCGACAGCCCCCGGAACCTTTTTCTCCTTCACCGCGGATTCCAGCGCCGTGAAAGCCTTCTCGACAAGGTCTTTATCCAATCCCAGATCGCCCGGATTATCAGTCCATTGCAGTATCGACGCCTCCGGAAGGCTGCTTTCTTCCCCCAGGACAGTTCTTCCCATGATCATACTCCCCATAACGATGATGGATAAACAAATCGCCATCAGGCAATGCTTTTTCATAACCTTTGCCTTTACTGTTAAGATAATAACGCCTCTTTCCCTGAATGTCTTTTATATTATGATGATTTGAATATGATCGATCCTGTCTCCTCCCGTCAAGATATTCTTTTCCCGATAGACGCCCAACCCCGCAGCCAACGCCCGATTTGATAATGAGCCTTGCCCATGGACACGGCGATCAAACCGCAGGCGTTGGAAACCGCAGAACTCGATTCCCTGATCCGCTATGTCATTCAGAACCCTTGAACCAGGGCGCATTCCGGTTTTTCGGGGGGATTCGAAACAGATGCGACGCTAAAGGGATTTTTCTCTACCGGAAAGATACCCTATTCGAGTCTCCTCAACAGTTTTTTGCCCGTTAAGAATAGAATTTCAAGTTCTTTTGTATCTACAGTTCTTAAGCGCAGGTTTTGTTTTTCTCCTGAATAGGTCCAAAGGACTTCTCCTTTGCCAGTGTGGTTCTCGTCCTCAAATGGATCATCGGGAAAGTCATACCACCACCAGCCAACAGGCGTAGGATTTTTGCTATCATGCTCTGTGATTTCTCCTGTGGGAAGGAAGTTGTAGATCGTACCGCTGGAATCTTCACGCCAGAGTCCATGCGCCTGTTGATCAAAGGGTCCGGCAAAAGGATTATTCCCGGTTTCTGTTTGCCACCTGGGATCGGTTACAACCGGCGCTGCGCCCTTTTTGAATTCGGCGCTGCGCCAACTCCAGGGATGGCCATCGCGCACAACGAGCGCTTTGACCATAGTATCTTCCCGGATTATAAAAGGGGAACAATATGGAGAAGATTTTCTTGTCGGTTCACTGCCATCCTCGGCGGTCGGGGTCAATCTTATGCTTTGTTGTGCTTTGGCTTAATAAAATATAGTCTGTCTCCCGGTTTTCTTTACCTGAAACACAACAAAGCGCAAGATTGACCCCAGACCGACC
>JAFGFK010000191.1 GCA_016931135.1 Candidatus Sumerlaeota bacterium
ACGTTCCAGTTCGTAAAATGCCCCCTTGCGCGGCGCTGTCCCCGGATATCGACTCCCGGGTATTTTTTGTCGATCCATCCCGGGCGATAATGCGGGGATACGAGGATGTCTATGGCGAAATTATTCTCCTGAGCCGCCCTGATATGATTCAACGTATTTTCATCCTTCTTTAATACCCCTTCTTCCGGCAGGTTGGGCGCCAGCCCGGTTTCCATGGAAATGAAATTGAACCCGAGTTCGGAAAAAAGCGAGAGGCGAATATCCAGCCCCCATCCCATGAGTCCGGTTAGCAGAACCGGCTGATCGCCGGAGAAGAACATGCCATTGCGAACCGTGAGTTTTGCCAATGATGGCGATGGGATTTCCGGAGGCTTTCGCGCGCCGGAGCGGATTTCCTCTATTCTTTGCCCTGTTCGATCCAGGCATTCCTCGAAGAATAGCAGCATCTTCGTTGCGCGATGAGGAAACCAGTTGGTCTGAAAATCCTCCATCGGCGCATTCAAAAGGCATCGAACAACCGCGGCTGATGCGGTTTCGTAATCCGAGCGTTTTCCCTCCGATTTCAGAGTTTTAAGAAGAGCCTCCACATCTTCGAGTTTCTTCTTCACGTTTTCAAATCGCGCAGTGAATTCCTCTTTCGGGAGAAGTTCGATCTCATCAAACGCGGGGCGTTGGGGAAGCGTCTCTTTGGGATTGTCAATGGACGGATCAGCCTCGGTAACAAGTCTCATGCAATCGAAACTGTAGGAATATATTCCCGGAGTCGTCAATTCCCCTGCGCCTCCATGCGTGATGAAAACCATTGCGTTTACTCTTCCCAGTTTCGCTTTTGGATCGCCCATCACCGGAAGTTCAGCGGGTTTCAATCGAACCTCTCCCCATGTTTGCGGCGCGACATCCGGCAGCGTTGGGCAAAGCCCCACTTGTCCCTTCTCATCCTCCATGCCGATCAAGAGGTATTTCACATCGCATCGCAGGCGGAAACTTATCGTAGCGTCATGAGGGATATCGAGATTTGCGACCCAGGCGCAGCTGGGAATGTTCGGGGTTTTGTCGATAGGAACGCGCCATGTAACGCAGCTTTGTCCCGTATGCTGCCCATGATAATCCAGAGATATTTTACCTCCGGGAGAACAACCCCAGTTGGATAACCTTTCAAATGCTGCGATCGGAGTTTGAAGCGACATCTGAACCTCCTCCCCGGAAGAGACGCTGAAATTCAAGGTTTTTACAGCAATTGCCGCAAGAACGATAAATTTCGTAATGATGCGCATGGTTTTCAATATAATATTCCTTTCCAATGCGTGAAGATCATTTATTTAATAATGGTTTTATGAGGTGCGGTTTGCCATGTTGTTCTTGAAGGCATGGCGACTACGCCGTAGCATTTTACTTTTTCCGAAAGAAAGCGAAAAATGGCTTGCCATCCGTAGCTTCAGCGAAGGATGGCGGAGAGGGCGAGATTTGAACTCGCGGTACCCTTTTGGAGTACACACGCTCTCCAGGCGTGCTCCTTAGACCAGCTCGGACACCTCTCCGCACATAAGGAAATTTTGCGCAATATGTCGGTCAAATGCGCAAAAAACGGAATAAACATATTCATCTCCATTATGCTTTTTCAAGGCTTTTCTGCTTAAATTTTCATTGCCAGTTGATGAGGAAGATCAAATCCGCTATGTCTATCCCGCCATCCCGATTGTAATCTGCCAGAATTAATCTATCCGTGGATAACGAATCTATTGCTAACAGATGATTCCGGATTTCTTCCAAAGTGACGCGACTCACCATAAGGGAACCTGGAGAGTAGCAGAGATGAGGCAGATTCATCCCATCATCGATCTTTCCGTAAATCCAGTAAATGCCCTCCGGCGTCAATGAAACGTCCCATCCGAATTCGTTAACGGACGAATCCTCGCTTATGCCCGATACAATCTCGACGCCGTTTTCTCCAGAATTATTTGTATCGTAAAACAGGGAGATCATGGCGTCATGATCATCATCAGAATCCATCCATCCGATTATATAAGTATTTTTTGTCAGATCCCTTTCTCCGGAAGGAGTCAGGATTGTCAGTTGAGGGGGATCGCCGAAGGGGATGATCCCGATATATTCATCTGCGCCCATATCTACGAAACTCCCATCTCCCCGTGTCTCCCAGTGAATGGCGCGGAACATTCTCGGGTCCATTTCAAAATCGAATTCCAGCGGTATTGTGGTTCCCGCATCGATGCAGGGAGAAATATCCCGCAGGTGGAAATCCAGGTTTGCCAGATCGACTATCTCCGGATTTTCTGTAATATTCCCAACGCCGCCTCCTGCCCATTCCTCAACGCAGCTATTGTTGGGATCATTGGAATATCCAATTTGAGGATTCATTGGCGCGGTATTTCCCCAGATGATGCAGTTCAATATATTTCCGTAACAATATCCCATCCCTCCCCCCATAATATCTGCGCTGTTTCCATAGATCGTATTGTTCCAGATGTTGCTGTTACAGAAATCCAATCCGCCGCATTCGAAGGCGGAATTAAAGGCGATCACACAATTGGAGATTGTTCCATTGCAATTGGAGAGTCCCCCGCCCATATATGCAGTGTTGAACGTGATGATATTATGGGAGATGTCCCCCTGGCAGCTCAATAGCCCCCCGCCATAACTGACTTCAGTGACAGTATTTGTGGTGATGATGTTATGATGAATCGTGGCAAGGGCGCCATTACCATTGACGCCGCCGCCGCTGCTCGATTTTCCGTTCGTGATGGTGAATCCCGCCAGGGTCGCGCACTCCGTCTCCGAGCCTCCGAATGTTACCACAGAACCGTTGGAAGAGCCGTCAATGATCGTCGCAGCGACAACAGCCGGATCAAAAGGATCCGTCGAGCGAAGGATGATGTTCTTTCCCCCAAAGTTGATGTTCTCGAAATATATATCGGGCTGGACAATGATCTCGCATCTATCCAGGGGATGCGCCGAATCAATCGCCTCCTGGATTGTGGCAAAATCATCCGGTACATTGATAGTGCATTTGGAAAAATGCGCCAGGATATTCTTGTCGCCATCCATAAACACTTCAGCAGGATTTTCAGAACCGGACAGGTTCACGGACCAGTGGTCGAATTTAAATCCGCAGATTGGTACTGCATACAGGGTAGCTGTGGTATTCTCCTCATACCACCCTGCAGCAGGAGTCGAAAGATCCTCAAGAGTAACAATGCCGGTGTCCATATCCGCTGGTTCGGCATCCAGCCAGAAATAATTCCCTATGGAGAAACTCCACACATGACCGGGCGCCTCTCCAGTCTCATTCTTTGCGATTACCTGCCAGAAATAGGTGGTGTTGAATAATAAATCGCCTGCATCGCAGAAAGTGTCTGTAATATTCTCACAAAGGAGGGTTGTTGGCGGATTTTCTGTTCCAATATATACATCGTAGGATTCAGGACAAAAGCCTGTATAGATCAGGTCATCAAGTACGAAAACAGCTGCAGAGGTGGAGATGACCACCCGCGTAATGCCATAAACGGAAACGGAAAGGGGAGCCAGAGTCGGGTTCAGTACGATCATATCCGAGTCCACTAGTTCATTTTGCGCGTTATAAGCTTCCATGGTAATATCATTTCCAGCGCCGGAGTTTGAACCTGCCAGGATCTGAACGTATAAAACAGGAAACAGGAAATGAATGGTTTCCGGATCCTGGGGCTTCCCTGCATCACTGAGAGTTGAGTTTGAATTGAATGCCAGGAAATTCGGGCTGGAATGCCCGGAAACGCCGAAACCTCCGCACTCATTCAGGATAGCGCCTCCGTTTTTCCCCCAGGGTCCTTCAAAAATAACGCCCCGGGTTTCGTATTCATTTGTCAGATGAATTGTACTGCTAAAAGTGCATGGAGCGGAGACATCATCGAAATCGATCAGCGTCTCTCCTTCGGTTGCAAATGAGATTTTGTTATTTGAATTTATCCCGCAGGATTCGGGAGCAATATCTCCCTCAACCAGAACACCGTCAATTATGGTATATCCCTCCGGGATTTCATCTTCACATCCTTCCTCTTGTATGTCATATTTGAGGATAAGGGAAGCGTTAATTTCAGTATTGACCACAGTGGTAAGATCGATTACTTTTTCAAAAGAGGACGCCGGGGCGGTTGATTGGGACTTTGAAGGCAATAGGGGCTTTCCCGGGCTGGTTATCAGAACCGGCGCGCCTGCGGCAAAATTGAAATCAAGACCTTTCACAAACTGCGTTGCGTTCGCTCCAATGAGCGTCGCCGCGCCTGTTGAGAGATTGATGACATATAGAGAGTCTGTATCCGTATTGTGTCCCCATAAAATCCCCTTCTCATCAAAGGCGATTCCCTGGAATCCGGCTATTGTTGTGGTAATAATGGTCAGGGCGCCGCTTTCCTTGCCTATAGTATAGATATTGCCATTAGAAAGTTCCACTCCCCATAATACGCCATTTCCATCGAATTCCAGCGCAGTTATAAGATCGCCAACCCCGCTTGCAATGAGTGTTGGAGTCCCGTCTCCCGCGACCTTATAGAGAACATCGCTTTGCGTGATGCCATACAACTGACCATTATCCGTTGGATCCGAAGCAAGTGCCTGCCACCCAGAGATACTTGTTGTTCCTTTATATGTCGTCTTTCCTGTGGTAATATCCAGTGTAAAGAGTTCTCCTCCATTGAAATCAATAACATACATGTCAATTCCGTCAAAGGCAAGACCTGCGGGATGTGACGGCTCAGGTCCCGTAGAACCAATCAGTATCGCAGCGCCATTGTTCTGATTTATCTTGTATAGATGATCCAGGTCAGAATCAATGCCATAAAGGCCTTTCAATCCTTTACTCCATGAAAGTCGTACATCCCAGGGCGCTTGTCTGGATTTGTGGGGCGGATTGGGATTCATGGGAGGAGACGGAGGCATGCAGGGGGCGCAGAGCCATATAATGGCGTTATGCAGGATGATTCCCACATCGCCTGTCCAATTAGATGCATGATGAAGTAACTGATTAAGCGCCACGACGTTATCATTGACTGCTATATAATTATGCCCGCTTGTGTTCCAGGTCGCAAGCAATTTTGCCCCTGATCTCAAACCCGGATTTTGATGTCCCCAGTCGTCTGATACAGAGGTTACGCCAACCATCACGGGATGAGATGAATCTATGATGTTCATTGTATTCGCACCCCATACGTCGGTTGATGCAGGAGTGAAAGGACTATAGCCATCAGTCATGTACCGCCCGCCAAATCCCCATGAATCGAAGCTCTGAATATACAGTCCTTCGATGACCTTGCCTCCCTGATCAATATAATCTGCCAGATTGTTGCCTACCGTTGTCTTATCCATATTGTTCCAGAGATAATCATTCCCAAGGATGACGCAACAGTAATTTAACAAGTCGCTGACAGATGGATTGCCGGCGCTGGTATCCCATACAGTGACATTGACATCCGTGTAGGGTGCCAGGGCTGCAAGTAAGCTGCTGACATTTCCTCCGCCTGATCCAACATCCGGCGTGAGAATGAGAACATTGCATGAAATCTGCGTGGGGGCGGGAATCTGAGTAGGGATAGCTGCAGACGTTTGGCCCAACGCCACGAAAAACAAAAGACTGATCAGTAGAGTCCATGAAAAAACAGACAATATCTTCATTTGAATACTCCTATTGGAAAAAAGTATGGTTCAATTAAATTTTAAAAACCTGTTTATGTAAAGTTATTTTTAATCCCTGTCAATTAAAATAGCAAATGGGGTCAATCCTCCAAGCGAATGATAATAAACATGAAAATATCGAACTCAATCCTGAAAAAAAAGAGGGCGGAAATTGCGTCCGCCCTCTTCATCGTTTAAATTTATCGCGATATTTCTAACGCCAGTTCATAAGGAAAATCAGGTCCGCTATGTCTATGTATCCATCCCTGTTATAATCCGCAAAGATGAACCGCTCAGTTGGTATCGCCTGAATGGCTAGCAGGTGATTCCGGATCTCCTCTTCCGTGATGCGGCTCACCATGATCGAACCCGGAGAATACGTTACCGTTGTGCTGGCGTCATCGCTGATGACTCCGTAAACCCAGTATATGCCTTCCAGCATTCCGGTGAGATCCCAATCGAACAGGTCAATGTCCGAATCCTCGCTCACGCCGGTTGTGATCTCATCGCCATCCGCTCCCACGTTATCGATATCGTAAAACAGCGAGATCAGGGCGTCGTTATCCGCATCCGAATCGATCCACGTGATGGCATAGGTGTCGGTTGTCAACTCCATATCGCCCGAGGGAGTAAGTATCTCCAGTTGCGGAGGCTCGTTGTAAGGAGTAGGCGTGGGCGTGGGAGTAGGAGTTGGCGTCGGTTCGGGAACGAGTCCTATGAACTCATCCGCGCCCATATCCACGAAGCTTCCATCGCCGCGCGTTTCCCACAGTACTGCCATGTACATCCTCGGATCACCCTCGAAATCGGCATCCAGCGGCACGGTCGTTCCTGCGTCAATGCAGGGGGAAATAACCTGCAGATGGAAATCGCCATTTTCCGGATCGACCAGCTGCGGGTCTTCCATGATGTTCCCTGTTCCGCCACCTGTCCAGCCTTCCACATCGCTATAGTCCGGATCCTTGGAACTTTCGATCTGGGAATCCGTCGGCGCCGTGTTTCCCCAGATGATGCAGTTTATGATGTTTGACGGGCAGTCGGTCATTCCGCCACCGGACGCCGAGGCGCTGTTTCCATAGATGGTGTTATTCAAAATATTACCGGCGCATTTCCAAAGCCCGCCGCCTTGAGTCGCTGTGTTGTACGCAATGATGTTGTTATACAATTGCCCGCTGTGAGAAACGCCGCCGCCGATATCCGCCGAGTTGAAGGCAACGGCGCAATTCTCGATCACCCCTTCGCAATGGGACA
>JAFGFK010000192.1 GCA_016931135.1 Candidatus Sumerlaeota bacterium
AGGCGTCTGGGGAGGCGCCATGCTTTTCAACGAGGTGGTGATTCAAAAAGAAGCGCTTGGGTTCCTGGATGAATTCAAGGTCAACTACACCAAGCTCGATGACGACATGGTGCGCGTGGATTCTGTTGAACTTGCCTCTGCCCTGATTTACAATGCGGTTCATGCCGGTGTTTGCATCTTCAACGGCGTTCTGGTGGAGGATGTTATTTACAAAAACAACCGCATCGGCGGCGTGGTCATCAATTACTCTCCTGTTTTACATATGGGGCTTCATGTGGATCCCCTTGCCGTTCTGGCAAAGGCGGTTCTGGACAGCGGAGGGCATGGCGCTGAGCTCACGGCAAAGGCTGCCAAGAAGGCGGGCATCCGTTTAAACACGCCGACGGGAGATATCATGGGGGAAAAACCGATGTGGGCGGAAATGGGGGAAAAGGGCACGGTGGACAACACAAAATGCGCGTATCCCGGACTTTATGTATCCGGCATGGCTGCAAACGGCGTATACGGTTCCTCCCGCATGGGTCCGATTTTCGGCGGTATGCTGTTATCGGGAAGAAAGGCAGCGGAGATCATTCTCGAGGATCTCAATCAATAACAGACAAAGTTCCCTCTATTTTTCAACTGACAATGCCGAGGGGGGAATATTGTCTCCGAATTTCTGTTGCGCAAGGGTGATCCGCTTTTTCTGCTGTTCCATAACCTCAAAGAAGATAGAAGGCGTATTCGGCGCCTCCCGGAAAATCTTCTCGATTCGATCGATCTTCCGAAGGTTCTCCGGTATGCGGATCGTGAATTGCTGATCGTATTGCTCCCTGGCGTAATCCTTGTTTAGAACCTGTTTGAATAAAGGCTTGAGATCCTCATGTAAAGGGATAAGTCCGGTTGGGGCGAGCAGGGCTTTGACCTCTCCATGCACCCGTTTCTCCATCCATTTGAGCCAGACATATTTGTCCTTCTTATCGTTTAAATAGTTTCCGTCTTTATCCTTGAGAAAATAATTGACTGCAAAGATCGGGGGGATTCTCTTCATGCCCTTTCCAAATTTCAGGTGGGCGTCGATATATTCGCCAACCGGCATGGAGAGAAAATCGAGGTTGGACATGGGCTGAAATGCCCGCACGCCCTGCTTGCCGATTGTGGCAGCGGTTGTCTCGGATTCCAGGCATGCGCCCATGGTGATGACGCCATGCGCCCAGTCAAAAGATTGCTGGAGAGGAACCCAGGTATCGGAATCGCGTCCTCCGTAAATGACGCCGCTGACCTCCACGCCTTCAGGATCGTTCGCCTTGGGATCGAGGTTGGCAAGCGCCTTCAAACAGATAGTATAACGGGAATTCTTGTGAGAAGGGGGGATTTCTTTTCCTTCCGGGTCCTTTTTGCCCTTGCGCCACTCCCCTGAAAAATTGACGCCTGTTTCAGGATGCGCGCGTCCATCGCCGCTCCAATAGGGTTTCCCGTCTTTGATGAGGACATTGGAGAAAATCACCTCTCCGGGTTCGTTAAGAATCTTGAAGATGAGGGGATCGTCTTTGGCGTTCACATCCTCTATGATCCCGAATACGCCGCTTTCCACGTTGACCGTACGAACCACGCCGTCGATTTTTCGCAGGTAGGCGATGTCATCGCCGATGATGGTTTCGCCCGGAATCATGGCGGTTGAGGTTTTTCCGCAAAAGCTCGGGAACGCGCCCGTGAAATATGTGGTTCTGCCGGATGTCCCGTGAGAGCCCATGACAAACATGTGTTCGCTGAGCCAGCCTTCGCGAAGGGCTTTTCTTATGGCAAGCCGCAGGCATAACTTCTTGAACCCAACCGTGTTCCCGGCATATTGCGTATTCACGCTGTAAACGATTTCATCCTCGAGGTCTATATATACTCTGCGGTTTTTCGGATATTGGGAAACGAAGTTTTCGAGTTCGCCGGCTGAATGAAGCACGCGGAAGAAATCCGGGGAATCGCCGATTTTCTTGAATTGTTCATAACCGGAGCGATACAGAAGGTCTTCACTGTGAGCGACGTAAGTGGAGTCCGTGAGTTGAACCGCGGATATGGAGAAGGGGGAATTGACAGGACCCAGGCAGAAAATGCGAACGAGCATTTCCTTTCCCTTCATGCTGTCTTTCAGGAGATCGGACATTTCATCGAGCCCGGCTTTCTTTTCCATCCAATTGAGGTTCGCTCCGAGGCTTTGTCCCTCCGGTACAAGGTAGCGCGTGTTTGCCTTATCCCTTGCCTGATCATAGAATCCATCGAAATGTATGGTATGTCCTTCGATATTCAGAGGCGCTTCCTCTCCCAGTTCGATCGCCTTTCTTCGAATATAAGCGATATCTTCGGGGGAATCGGTTCCCACAAACACGGAATCCGGATTGCATAACTGGATGGAATCGGCTACGAACTTGTGGAGTTTGTGGTTGGAAAGCGCCAGGAGCTTATCCAGATTCTCTTTGGAAAGCCTCTTTTGAAGGATATCATTGATATTGGAACTCATTTGAAACTCCTTATAAAATTATTTTACCCGGGAACGTCTTATAGCTTTCTCCAGATAATTAAATCTCCTTTACCTTCTTTTTCTCCCCCCCTGTCAAGTTTTTTATTTAAATTTTATCAAAAAAATAACTATTTTTTTATAACATCTTATCCGCTTAAAAAAACAATTGATTTTTCAGATTTTACCTCTCAATACATTTATACAAAACTTGTATCAAAAGGAGAATCCAAATGCGAAGCGATTTAATGAAAAAAGGCGTGGAAAGGGCGCCCCATCGTTCCCTTTTCAAGGCAATAGGTTATACGGATGAGGAACTGAGTCGCCCGTTGATCGGCGTGGCGAATTCCTTTAACGAGATCATTCCGGGACATATTCACCTCAGGCAGATATGCGACGCGGCAAAAGCGGGCGTCCGCGCCGCTGGCGGTACCCCTGTTGAATTCGGAACCATAGGCGTTTGCGACGGCATCGCCATGAACCATACAGGCATGAAATACTCCCTTGCCAGCCGCGAACTGATCGCGGATACCATCGAGGTCATGGCGACCGCTCAGCCGTTTGATGGTCTTCTGCTTGTGACAAACTGCGATAAGATCACCCCGGGGATGCTCATGGCAGCAGCCCGGATCAATATCCCTACCGTGATAATCAGCGGGGGACCCATGTACGCAGGACGCCTCAAGGAAAAAAGCATCGACCTGATCAGCGTGTTCGAGGGCGTAGGCAAACTCAAGGCAGGCAAAATGTCCCAGGCTGAACTGGATATGATCGAAGACGAGGCGTGTCCCAGTTGCGGCTCATGCTCCGGGCTGTTCACGGCAAATTCCATGAACTGCATGACAGAAGTACTGGGCATGGGGCTCCCGGGAAATGGTACGATACCCGCTCCCCT
>JAFGFK010000193.1 GCA_016931135.1 Candidatus Sumerlaeota bacterium
AAGCCGAAGCGCCTGTTCTGGTTTTCTCGGATGCGAACAGCATGTACAAACCGGACGCCCTGTGGAAACTGGCGCGTTGGATGAAACGGGAAGAAGTGGGCTGCGTTTGCGGGCGTCTTTATTACCGGAAAACCGCGGAACATCATGCGGAAAAAGGAGAAATCAAATACTGGGATTGGGACACGCGGTTGAAAATCTGGGAGGGGCGAAGCGGACATCTCCTCGGAGCGAACGGCGCCATATTCGCCCTTCGAAAAAATCTCGCCCTGGAACTTCCGGGCAACCAGTCCAACGACATGATCCTTCCGATCATAGCGCGCCTGCGCGGCTGCCATGCAGTCTATGATCCGGATGCCGTCGCTGTGGAAAAAACCGCCGAATCGGTAAGCGGGGAATTTCACCGCAAGGCGCGGATCATAGCAAGAGGGCTGAATGGCGTGATCTTCATCCTTAAATTCGCTCTGCGTCATATCTCAAATTCATCCGCTTCTCTGTCCTCCGTAATGTTCGTTCTTTTTCAGCTTATCTGTAAGAAATTTTTTCGCTATCTCGCCTTTCCGGCATTTTTCCTCATGCTCTGGATGGGGCTCCTCACTTATCCCGGCATCACATTTACAGCGACTCTTTTCATGTGGGGCTTTATTTTACTGTGCCTCCTGATAAATATTCTTTATCCCGCAGGAAGAAAATTATGGGCGCGTTGGCCCAATCTCTCCTATCCCCTCGCAATGGCATGGGCGGGATGCGTGGGATTCTGGATATTCATCACGGGAAGAACCATGTCCCAATGGAAAAGCCGAAGGTGACAAGGCGTTATGTGGAAACGATTATTGCATAGACTCCGGTGCATCGAGTGCGGAGGGAATCTGGAACTAAGGGTAATAAAAGAACGCCATGTTCCTCTTTCCCATGAAAGCGTCTCCCACGGGGAGGGGCTCGGATTGAAAAAATCCGAGCTCTCGCATTATATCGAGACGGGAATCCTTTTCTGCCCCAAATGCAGAATCTGGCATCCAATCATTCATGGCTTGCCGGTTATACTTCCCTTCCAGACAACGCATATCAGGAAATTTTTCCGTCAATATTCGGGTGAGATAAAAAAACTGGGTGAAGAATATGCGCATCCTGAACACAAGCCCATGCCCTGCGAAAGGTCTGTTCTCAAGACTTTCTCCACGGAATGGATCGATTATCCTTCCGATGATGTCTTGTGGACATGGAGTCATGAACAGAGGGAAAGGATATTTCTCGGAGAAATCGGGGATTTGTCTTCACTCGAAAAATCCGAATCATTCCTTGAACTGGGCTGCGGATTAGGCGTTGTCACATCCTTTGCCGCAAAGCGTCTCCAGGGCGATGCGATTGGCGTGGATTTAAGCCTTGCTGCGGGAAGGGCTGTCGAGAAATTCAAGGATAATCCGTTTCTACATTTCATCCAGGCTTCTTTGTGGAAAATCCCGCTTGGGAAGGAATCCTTTGACGCGGTTTACTCGCATGGCGTTCTGCATCATACTTACTGCGCCCAGAAAGCGTTCGGCGAGATGGCGCGTTTCTGCAAACCCGAAGGTTTGTGTTATCTCTGGATCTACGGCGAGAAATCGATCTACGACAACCCGGGGCGCAATGCCGCTTACGCAGCGGAAACCCTCCTGAGGCCCCTGTTATCGAGATTGCCGGAAAGCCTTGCCACAATCATTCTTTATCCTGTCGCCTTCGCTTATGTGGTCATCAGCCGCATGCAGAAAATCATGGGAAGAAAAGACATGGTTTATAATTTTTCCCGCGGACTTCATGCGGCGCGCGATCGCTTTACCCCCCTCTTTGCTCATCGAACATCGCTCGAAGATGCGCATCACTGGTTCGAACAAGAGGGATTCAAGGATATTCGTGAGGTCTCTCTCGCCGATCTGCCCCCGGAAGCGCATGAAACCTTCCGGAGAAACATCGGTTTGAGAGCGTTCAAGATCTAAGGAGGATTAATTCCGAGATATGTGCGGTATTTGCGGATGGGCTGCTGTGGATAGTGAATCCAGTTTCGACGCCGATCTCCTGAAAAAGATGACGCGCGCCCTTGCGCATCGAGGACCGGATGGCGAGGGATTTTTCCAGGAACCCGGGGTGGCGCTCGGGCATCGCAGGCTCAGCATCCTCGATATCGAAAAAGGCGCGCAACCCTTCTTCTCCCCCAGCAAACGCTACGTCCTTACCTACAACGGCGAGATATACAACGCCCCGGAACTGCGCGCCGATCTTTTATCGCGCGGTTACCCCTTTCACACCCATTGCGATACGGAAGTGATCGCCGTTCTTGCGGATCACAGGGATTTCGATTTTGTGAACGATCTGGAGGGGATTTTCGCCTTTGCCCTGTGGGATAGAAAGGAAAAAAGGCTGCTCCTCGCGCGGGATGGCATGGGCGTCAAACCCCTTGTTTTCCGCATCGAAAAAATCGGCATTTATTTCGCCTCGGAAGCAAAGGCGCTGTATACGATTCCAGGTTTGAAATGGACAATAGATCCCCAGGCGCTGCATCATTACCTGGGTATGAACTATATCCCCGCTCCCTATACCATATACGAGGAAAGTCAAAAACTCGGAAAGGGCGAAATTCTGGAATGGCGCCAGGGCTCTCAAAAACGCAGCATATTCTGGAGCCCCCCTGATTCAAAAATATCATCTCCCTGTTCCAGAAAGGAAATCGGGGAAAAGGTGCGGGCGCTTGTGGAAGAATCCGCCAAAGGGCAGCTCCAGAGCGATGTTCCTTTGGGGATTTTCCTCAGCTCAGGAATGGATTCGGCTGTTGTACTGGAATCCTCGCGCAAATTCGCAGAATCCAAACCTGTCGCCTACTGCGTTGGATTTCACGAATCCAGTTTCGATGAACGCCCCGGGGCGCGGGAAACGGCGCATATCATGGGCGCCCATCTCGTGGAATTTATCCTGGAACCCAAAGTAAAAGATTTGATCCCGCAAATGGCTGCTCATTTCGACGAACCGTTTGCCGATTCCTCCGCAGTTCCTGTTTGGGAACTGTGCCGCCAATCCGCGCAACATATCAAGGTCGCCCTTTCCGGAGAAGGCGGCGATGAGGTCTTCTGCGGTTATGAACCCTATCATGCGCATTTGTACGCCATGCAAATCGAACGCCTGAAACTCGACATCTTCAAAAAGCCTCTATGCAAATTGCTCGATCTTTTTCCGGCGAGCGATGAAAAGGCGACGAAGATTTACAAACTGAAGCGATTTCTCCCCCACCTGGGGATTCCGGTAGCGCAACGCCATTTCCTTTTCAAGGCGATATCCGATGAATCCCGGAAGCAATCCCTTTACACGAAGGATTGGCGCAAACTTCACAAGAATCTGGTTCCCACTGTATCGCTTTGGGAGGAAGCCTTCCGGAAATTCGGCAAACACGATCCCATATCCGCTGCTGCGCTTTCGGATATGAATATTTATCTTCCCTATGATATCCTTGTGAAGGTAGATATCAGCAGCATGGCGCACAGTTTGGAGGTGCGGGTTCCGCTTCTGGATAGAAGGATTGTGGAATACGTTTCCGCATTACCCGATTCCGAAAAGATCGATTTATTCAGGAAGAAGAAACCGCTTCGCGCCGCATTTGAAAATGACCGCACGAGGTCCATTTTCCGGCGCCCGAAACAAGGCTTTTCCATTCCAGCGTCAAAATGGCTGAAGGAGGATTTGAAACCCCTTTTCATGGATGCGGTGAATTCGGAAGCCTTCCGTGATTTTCAGGCGATCGATGTAAACGAAGTTCTGCATCTATATCAGATGCACGAGGAAAAAAAGGAAGACCTTTCCCGCACATTATGGGGCTTACTTATGCTCGCCCTTTGGCGCCAATCCCGCCCGGGATAAATAAAGGATGTCCCTTGATTCAAGAGAGGATTCGTAACGATTGATCATCTGTTCAACAACGACTTGATAGTCTTCAAGAAACTATCCGCAGCCTGTATAGCCAGCTCCGCTTGTGGATGAGACACGTGCGCCGCGCCTCCATAATCTCCAACATTCCGTATTTCAAAAAGCCAGTTCAAATCCTTGCCCTGTTGCTTGCTCAATTTCCCTGTCTTGACAAATCGCTGATGAATCGAAGCAATGACACCGCTATGCTTTCCGAAATCCAACCTCTCGTTTAGCAAAACTGCTGTGGCTCCATAAAAGGCTGCATAATACGCACGCGAGGCCGCAAAATCGTGGTATCCTTTGATAGCCAAATCTTTAGCCGCTTGGATGGATTTCTCAGCTCGTTCAAGGTTGGCGGCGATTTCCTGCTCGTGTTCTGGCGTCATACCAGTATCCCTTCCAGTTTGGCGTTTCGATAGAGTTGAATACTTCCCCGCTCAAATTCATCCGTAGGAACAGGCTTGGCGGAAATGAGCTGCTCTGATTCTAATTGGATGGGATACAGCGCCTCTATAACTTGGCGCAGTTCTGAAAAATAGTCGAAAGGTTTGCCTAACAAAACAAGCAAATCAATGTCACTCATCGGGTCAGACTGTTTGCGCGCTATGGATCCATATAGAATCATACCATTGAACCGAGAGCCATAGTGGCTTTCAAGCGCCACTTTGCATTTTTTCACCACTTCATCTGTTGTTGCCATTTGGATCACCGCCATTCAATCAATAGCTCTAATTTCTTCAAACCAAAAATCCTAAAAATCATGAGGGAAGAAGAGTTAAAAATCGTTGTTCGATTTACCATTGAGATATTGTCATTATTCATTCCTTCTATTTAATAAATCATTTTCAATCAATCATCATGATAAAGGATCATAATGAATCCCGAACTTCCGCGTCAATATCATATTTGAAGAATTTCAAATCCCTTTTCATGGATGCGATAAACTCGGAAGCCTTCCGCAATTTTCAGGCGATCGATGTGAAAGAAGTTATTCGTTTATACAAAATGCGCGAAGACAGGAAGGAAGACCTTTCCCGCGCCCTGTGAAGCTTGTTTATGCTCGCCTTGTGGCGCCAATCCCGCCCGGGATGAATAAAGGATGTCCCTTGATTCAATCCACCGTTATTCCCTAATGGATCAAGATGCCCCTCCCAATCCGCGTTTTGGATGGATGCATTTAAAACATTTGGAGAAAGATGTTCGATGTAATTTATCTTATTTCAATAAATATCATAAAAGATAATATACGGCAATGCCGTAGCCCTGTCGATAATTATTTATCATCTGAACGATTTAGAGTTTTTATGTTGGGAAGTCGAAATAATATTCCATTTCTACGGTCCCGCCACCGGCGGGATATCAAGATTGCCAAATTCCAAAAGGATCATCAATATCCATGGTATCTATTCCATACCTCATGGTTAAGGCATTATCGATGTCTCTCAATGCGTTCTTGCCAGAAACCGGGCTTACGTTTCGCATGCGCCACGGCAATGACCAAAATATGCTCCGGCTCAATCGAGAAGATGATCGAATATGGGAACTTCTGGAGAAGACAGCGCCTGAAAGGGGCGTGAAGAATGCGATAACGGAAAGGATTCTCACAAATACTGCGCGCGCTGACTCAACCAGTAAGCGAAAGCGGAGTCCCAGCCCTTTCTGACATTCCTCATAGCGCCTGATCGCGGCAAGGAATTCATTTCGCGCTTCGGGATCAAAAATAACCCG
>JAFGFK010000194.1 GCA_016931135.1 Candidatus Sumerlaeota bacterium
AATTATAATTTATATTTATTCTCTAGGGAAAAATTAATTGAAAAAGGAGGAGTTACCCATGAAAAGAATTATATTTTATTTCTTCTGCCTCTCTCTTCTTATAAGTCTGGCTCATGCACAGACTGTATCTGTAAAGAGCGGAGGAGGTGGAGATTATTCCACCATTAATGATGCGTATGCTGCTGTTAAGGCTAACGCCGCAACGCCCGATATTATCAATATCCAGGACGTTGGACCTTATCTCGAAAACATTATGATCAATACGAGTGTTACAATTAAAGGCGATGGCGTTAAGCCGACCATTGTATCCACTCCAACTTCGGGAGGACCTCATTCCTCAACAGATGGAAACGCCATTTCAATTTACACAGATACAGGTTCCGGGGGAGATATCACTGTGCACCTGGAGAATTTCATTCTCCTTCCCGATACTACAACACAACCCACACGGGGTATCCGCTCTAATAACAATGCTACAGGTTTGAGCACGGATAAAATGACTGTTGAAATGGTCGATCTTCTTGTTGCGCCAAATAATGGCTCTAATCAGCCCGTAACTACAGATGGAATGAACATAGTCGACCTCACTGGAGCAGCTAAATATGCGGATGATTTGACCTATTTTACAGGATATGTGGATGTATCCTGCAGTGGATGTATTTTCTCCAATAACTATGGAGCCGGTGTCGGAAGCGCAGATGGTCTGATTTTTTATCCGGATACCGTCGGTTATTACCTGACTGTTGGTCCTGGATGTGTTTTTTCCTATATGAACCGGATTGGTCTCCAGGTGGCAACAGATGGTTGCATTGTTCGTATGAATGGAACCAAGGATAATCCGATAATCATTAAAGGGAACTGGGCGGATAAGAGTTATACTTACGCCAATGGGGGCTTGGCAATTTTTCATGATTGCAATGGTGTCCCCAGCTATAATTACGAATGCAACTATGTTTATATGTGTGACAACAACAATCAGGGAATCGTAACTTCCTACGCAGATGCGGGAGAGGGTCTTCCTGGTGTGACTTTTAACAATTGTGCCTTTGTTAACAACCAACAGGTGGGAGTATCTATTACGGATGACTTGATTCAACCCTGGGTCTTTAATAACTGCACGTTTGCCAACAACGGACTTGATACTTCAGCGAGCTGGGCTCAATTAAATATTGGGGAGGAAACCGTAGGAGGAACAACCGCTAATATCACCTTCACCGATTGTATCATTGCAGGAAACGGGGAAGGTGATTCTACAGATGGCAATAACTCGATTTCCATCAATGCTTCCTCGGCGAATGTGAGTTTTTCTTATACCTCCTTAGTACAATATGGATCCAATCGCCTTTCTACTGCTTTTGTTCTTGGTTCCGGCGTTCCTGCGCCATTGATAAGTAATGGACAGAGTGCTGATCCTGAATTTGTCTCTTTGGATTGCGGCTCTTCTGACTTTGTGGATGTTGTAAGTTTGACTTATTATCAAAAAGGCTCTGGCGGGACGGATTTGAGCGGTGCCGGGGATTATGTGGGTGGAATACCTATGGCTGCGGATCCTTTATGGAACTTGTACGAATAATCTCTTCCTATTATAAACAAAATAAAAAAGGGAAACCATATAACGGTTTCCCTTTTTTTCGCAATCCTCCCTGTGATTCATTAGTAGCCCAAATTTTATATTGATCAATATAGAAATTCCATCGGATATGAAATCAATGAGTCTTTCCTGCCAATTATCAAAAACAAGATTTCCGGAGATCAATCTGACGGGAGGTAAATGGAGATGCTGGAGAGATTTTTCAAACTTAAGGAAAATGGAACCACCGTCAAGGTGGAACTGCTCGGAGGATTAACCACCTTTCTCACTATGGCATATATCATCTTTGTCAATTCGGGGATTCTATCAACGGATTTTGCCGGAAATCTGATCTGACTCAGCTTTGACGCAGTCATGCCGGCAACCTTCCTCGCCGC
This sequence comes from Candidatus Sumerlaeota bacterium, assembly GCA_016931135.1. GTDB lineage: Bacteria > Sumerlaeota > Sumerlaeia > MWCT01 > MWCT01 > JAFGFK01. Next base: position 1,969 of record JAFGFK010000194.1, read on the forward strand.
AGCGCTCGCGACATTCCTCATGGGATTTTTGGCGAATTATCCGATCTCTCTCGCCCCGGGAATGGGCGAGAATTTCTTCTTTGTCGGCGATGTGATGGCTGTTTCTGCATCGGGAGCGGAAAATGCCTGGAAGGTCGCACGGGGAATCGTGTTTATCTCTGGCGTCCTGTTTCTGATCCTGTCCCTTCTTCCCGATTACCGCTCCGGCTCTTGTCATCGTTGGCGCCATGATGGTTAATAATGTCCGAAAAATCGATTGGTCCGATTACAGCGAGTCCATCCCCGCTTTTCTCGCCATGATCGGGATTCCTTTAAGTTTCAGCATAGCCGATGGCCTTGCCTTGGGATTTGTCTCCTACCCGGTAGTGAAACTCCTCTCCGGAAAGGGAAAGAACGTTTCCTGGGTGATCTATCTCGTCGCCGCTCTCCTCATCGCCCGGTATCTTTTCGTCAAGTTGTAAATTGCGTTGAATAAACTGAAATCAACCTTGCGGAATTATCCGTTATGAGAATGCGTTATGAGTCTTCAAAGATCAAATTAATTTTTTTGTTTTGCTTTCATCGGAAAGCTGAAATGCGCCCCCTCTGGGTTTTGGGACTTTTTGTCTATTGACAGGAATCATAGGAAAAGGCATTTAAACCATTCAATAATCTTCGATTTTATCTTATTTTAAAAGGATTGGTTGTATGGGAGTCATTATGAAAAGAATCATCATTATGTTAGCTGTCAACTTTATCACGCTTGCCAATGCAGTCTCCCATGCGCAAATTCAACCGCAGAATATATCCGAATCCCAAACCGACGATCTCCAGTTACAAAAGGTACGAGCGATCCTGCGGGAATCCCCACTCATCGATGGGCACAACGACACGCCTTGGCAATACATGAGAAGGGTAAATTACGATCTGGATCGGCTCGATCTAACCTCCGATACGGCAATGCAGCGGAATCCGGTACGAACCGATCTCAAAAGGCTTCGCGCCGGTTGCCTCGGCGCCCAATTCTGGGCGATCTTTATTCCGCCGCCTCGGAACGGCGAGGAAAATATCGTCAAATCCGTTCTCGAACAGATCGATTTTGTACACAGAATGATTGAGCGCCACGCCGATTCCCTCGAATTCGCACAAACCGCGGATGACATTGTTCGTATCCACCGTTCGGGGAAAATCGCTTCCCTGATCGGCGTGGAAGGGGGACACGCCATTGACAATTCACTTGCCGTATTGCGCATGTATTACTTTTGCGGCGCGCGATATATGACATTGACTCATTCCCATTATAACGACTGGGCGGATTCATCTACTGACGAACCCGTTCATAAGGGGCTCACCCCTTTTGGAATCGAAGTGATAAAAGAGATGAATCGCCTCGGGATGCTGGTTGACCTTTCGCACACATCGGATGATACCGTGCGCATGGCAATGGATATATCCGAGGCGCCGGTGATTTTTTCCCATTCCTGCGCCCGCGCTGTTTGCGATGCGCCAAGAAACCTGCCGGATGATCTCCTGAAACGTATCCCCCAAAATGGCGGTATCATCATGGTGAATTTTGTGCCGAATTATGTGGCGGATGATTATGATAAAGAGGAGAAATTGGAGGAAAGAAGACTGGAACAGGCTTTCCCGGAGCAGCGCGAAAAAGCGCGCGAAGAAATGAGAAACTGGCGGCATTCCCGCCGCCCTTCCGAGGTCAAACTGCCGCAGGTCGCGGATCATATCGATCATATACGGAAAGTCGCGGGAATTGATCATATAGGCATCGGATCGGACTTTGAGGGATTTGGACGTTCCATTACCGGATTGGAAGACGTATCCTGCTTTCCATCTTTTTTGGTCGAACTGATGAAGAGAGGATATACGGATGATGATATTCGGAAGATTGCCGGGCTGAATTTCCTGCGCGTACTGCGTGAAGCGGAAAAAACGGCTCAGAGGCTTCAATCGAAGTGACATTTTATATCTTTTGTTGAACGATCGGCGCGTACATACAACTCTTGATGGGGGTTTTCCATGGTCGAATGCGTAAAATGCAAAAAAATTTCGATCCCCAAACCGATGATTTTGCCGCATCAATCTCAGGAAGCTTCATGGGAGATGAATACACGGAGACTTATTTCTTCTGCAAGGATTGCAATATTTATACTCTGGAAATTTGCCATGACCGGTTTTTGGGCGAGGAAGATATCTCGATACAGTCCATCCCGAAGGAGCAGGGAGACGCTCAGGCGGCATTGATCAGGAAATGTCCGGAACCGTGGAATAAAAAATGCCGCTGTGACGCTCATAAACAATACTTCAGGGGGAATCTTGATTGATGAATAATGACACCCGTTTCACGCTTTTCCTGAAAATGGGCATTGCCCCGTTGCT
>JAFGFK010000012.1 GCA_016931135.1 Candidatus Sumerlaeota bacterium
CGTGGATCACGCCCAGAACGGACCCGCTTATGGCTGGGTCAAAAATCTCAGGCGAATGGGGAATCTGCTCGTCGCCTCGGTCAAAATTCTCTCAAAAGACTTCCTCGATTGGCTGAAGAACGGCGCCTACAGGAAACGCAGCATTGAACTGTATCGCAAGTTTTCCTCAACGGGAAGGCCTTATCTTCGCGCCTTATCGTTTCTGGGCGCCGCGCCTCCGGAAGTGAAGGGGCTTTCCGATCCGGTCTTTACGGATCAGGGGGAGTTCGTTCCCGTGGAATTCAGGGAGGAAATCCCAAAAGAGGTTCCAGCAGAACAGCCGATTGAAAAAAAAGATGATGAACTCATGGCCCTGATGCAGGAGCGGGATGATCTCAAATCCCGGATTGAAATCCTGCAAAGAGAAAGACAAAGGGCGGAGATGGCTTCCTTCTGTGAACGCCTGAAAATCCAGGGAAAGGTCCTTCCCGCATGGGAGAAAAAGGGACTGATCGATTTCCTTCTTTCCCTCGATAACAATCGAGCCGCGCAATTCGGCGAGATGGAATCAATCACCCCTCTGGCGTGGTTCTGCAAATTCCTCGAAGAGATGGAACCTCGAATCTGCCTCGAAGAGATCGCGAAAGAACCCGGTAGCTCGACAATGCCGGATATGGGAATCCCCAAAGCCTCCGATGCCGCTTATGTTTCCCCGGAATCGGTGGAGATTCATAAACGCGCCAGGCGCTTCCAGGAAAAACATCCGGGGATTTCTTACACGGAGGCTCTCGCGCGCATCTCTTCCACTCATCTGTAATTCGATCATTTCCGCTTTTGGCGGAAATCAAACCACAAAACCATACTTGAAAGGAGGTTTTGAACATGGCAAGCTACGTACTCGATAAAGCCTACCGCGTAACGGATTCCGGAGGCGTGATCGCCAACCGCGCGGTTGTACAGGGAGTCCAACCCGGAGAATGCAAACTTCCAACCGCCGCAAACGAAGGCGCCATCCTCGGCGCCACGGTTCACGGCGCATCCCAGGATCAGAGCGTTGCGGTGCGCAAACTCGGCATCGCCTCCCTTACCGCTGCGGGAGCGGTTTCCGCGGGAGATGCGGTGTGCATCGCGGATAACCAGGGACGCATCAAAGCCGCGGCAAAGGCAAAAGCCGAAACAGGCGTTGAGGGAAACAACAACGCCATTACATGGACCGCAAAGAAATGCGGCGGTTCCGGAAACGCCCTGATCGTCGATATCGTTGTTTCGGGAAACAATACGCCTCTTTCCATCGCCGTTGCGGGAAACACGATTACCATCAATTCAGCAACCGATGGAGGGGGAATCGCCACCACCACAGCCGCTCAGGCTATCGCCGCCATTGCCGCTCATGCGAACGCCTCGGTTCTCATCTCGGGAGCGAACAAGGGAACGAGCAGCGGCGCCGGCGTTCTTGCGGATGAAACCGCAAGCTTCTCCGGAGGCGAGCTCGGCGATAACGCCTTTGGCTTTGCGGAGGAATCCGCATCCGCTTCCGGCGACATCATCGACGTCTTCCTCTCCCTCTGAAAAAGAAAAAACAGATTCAAAGAAAGGAGTGAGCATCCATGCCTGAAGTAACCCAGGTTCATATCGACGCTGCGCTAACCAATGTCAGCGTTGCGTACCAAAATCCGGCATATATCGCCGATCTATTAGCGCCTCCTGTTCCGGTTCTCAAGCAATCGGACAAATACTACATCTACGATCCGGAGCGGGAACGCTTCCGAGCGACAAACGATACCCGCGCCCCCGGGGCGCGCACCAACGAGGTGGACTTCGCCCTTTCCACGGATAACTACTTCTGCGACGATCATGCCCTTTCCTCCGTGATTCCTGATGAAGAGCGGGAAAACGCAGACCCCATCATCCAGCCTGCCATCGACCGCGCCGAATTCCTCACGGACAAGATCGACCTGAACAAGGAGATCGCCCTTTCCCAACGCATCATCACAGGAAACGACATCCCGGGGGAAACGCTCTCCGGAACAGATCAGTGGAGCGATTACGATGGCAGCGATCCGGTCATTGCGATCGAGGGGAAAAAGGGGGCGGTTCAAGCCGCCATCCAGGAAATCCCCAACACCCTTGTTCTTCCGTACGAGGTGTTTCAGAAGGTGCGGCTGCATCCTGCCGTAACGGATCGCGTGAAGTATTCCAACCTCGGAGTGGCGGGACCCGATGTTCTCGCGCAGATTTTCGATGTGGAACGCGTTCTGGTTCCCCGCGCGTTCAAAAACGTCGCCGCCCGCGGCCAAACCGCAAACCTGGAATACGTGTGGGGAAAGCACGCCTTTTTGTGCTACATCCCCGATCGCCCCGCCATGATGCGCGTGGCGCTTTCGTATTCCTTTCTCTGGAGCCAGGCGCCGGGAAGCGTCAACGGGCGCATCGTGGAAATGTGGCGCGACGATCCCCGGAAATCCGACGTGATCCGCGTGCAGCGTTATTACGATCAGAAGATCATTGCCGCAGGAGCATGCTATCTCTGGAAAAACGCAGTAGCGTGATTGGAGTCAACAGGGGTCAAACCCCGTGAAAGATAATCGTTCAGGAGGCGTTTGACCCCACTTTTTTTCCCTCACGCATCTGGATTCCCCTTGCAAATGCAAAGGAGGTAAAATCATGTACGCTACCAAAAATGATCTGGAAAAACGGCTCGGAGCGGACATCCTGGTTTCCCTTGCGGATGACAACCGGGATGGCGTTGCGGATGAGGATATTGTCAATGACGCATTGAACAAGGCGTCCTCGAAGATCGACCTTTATTTATCCGGAAGATATACGGTCCCGCTTCCCTTTGTTCCTGGCGTCATCACGGAAATCTGCATTTCCCTTGCGGTTCCGCTCCTATATGTTCGCAGAAGGGAAGAAACCGGAAAGGAGCATGCTGCGTTCCATGAAGCGGCGGCTGATATGCTGCGCTCCCTGAAAAACGGGGAGATTTCACTTATGGGGCTGATCTGCCGCGCCCTTTCCGAAAGTTCCACCCTGGAAAAATCAAAACATTTCGCTCCGGAACAAATGGTTGAATTCTAAAAGATTTTGTTTACAGGATGATAAGCCATGCAATGTCTTTTTGCCAAAGGTAAAGAAGGAGAGACGACGCTCTCCGGAAATATTTCCGCAGGATCGTTCGTACTACCCATCGAACAGGCGAATCTGTATTTTCAACCAGGGGATCTCTGCTTTGTTACGGATGCAGACGGCTCCCACGCCGAATTCCGGGGACCTGTTGCAGCGGTTTCCGCAAATGAGATTCAATGCGTTCATGCTGCATCCCGTAACCGTTCCCAGGGGGCGCCCTGTTTCAAACCTCAATATTTCTACTGGTGGCTTCGGAACCGTTCATATCCGGTTCGGCGGATTCTCGATAGCGGGATCGAGCAGCGGCGATCCGCAGGAGGCGTTTTGTATCTCACAAAAATCCGTGAGGCGTCCTTCTCCGAAACAGTTGCGTTCGACAACCTCCGGAAAAAGCAAATTGATGATTTCGTCTCATTTCTGGATACTATCCTTTCCGGAGGGGTTGAGCATTTCACGTTCTGCGATGAAGAAGGCGCTGTGATAACCGCCGCGCTTCTTTCCTCCCGCATCACCCGGAAGGACCAGTCCCCTCAAACCATCTCCATCGAAATGGAACTTTTGGAGATCGCCCCATCGAGGTACGTATGAAGACATTGACCCCGATATCTGAAGAACTGAGAAAAAATTCCTCCAAGGATGCGTTCTGGCTTTTCGATCTGGAACTGCCCGATGGAATCCGGCGATTCGCCTCGCGCCCATTGACAATAGGGAATCGGATTTACGAACCGGCAGTGATGAATATCAACGCCTTTTATCAGGAAACGCCCGAGGGGGAAGCAATCGGCAAATCCCGACTCGTTCTTGAAATCGACAATTCTCCTACTTCGGGACCCAGCAGGCTCCAGTACCTGGATAATCTATACGGCATCGAGGGAAGAAAAGGTTCTCTATCGGTATTTTTCCGTGATGCCGAAGGCGTTTCCGGGGAAAATGACATCATCCTCCTGGGTGATTTTATCGTATCGGAAATCGCATTCTCCCCGATTGCCGCCACCCTTTCCCTCGTGGATCATTTAAGCCATGCTGCGGAACGATATTTATGCAGAAAGGCGGATTCTCTTCTTCTTCCCGGGATTTCCGGGGAAGATAATGACGATCTCTTTCTCCCTGTGGTATTCGGGAAAATCGAGAATCATCCCCTTCTTCTCCTCCCCTTTTCAAAAGCCCTTGATTGGCAAACCAGCATCATCGGCGAACTTGTTCCTGAGGCAATCTATGCAACCCTTGCGGATGTTTCCCCCCTTCCGGAAAAAGGCAGGGCGCAAATAGGCGATGAGGTTCTGGAATACAGGATCGTGAATCGCGCCCTCGGAACCATTGGCTCTACATCATCCCCTTTGATTCGCAGTGAAGCGGGTTATCATGCGGATGGAACCACGGTTCGATTTCTACCGGAGGATGGATTATATTACCTCGTTGCGGATCATCCGTGTAAAAGCGTAACACGGGTTTCCTCGAACGAGAGAATCCTGGATGAATCGGATTACGCGGTTGTTTCCAAATTTCTTGGGGAACGCGAGGTATGCGAGGTTCACCTGGAACGCTACCCGTGCCTTGTTCAAACCGCATCGGGCGCTTCGATTTTGCGCATGGAGGAACAGCGTTATCCCGGGTGTTTCGGAGTGAAGGAGGGAGGAACTGCGCTTTTTCCGGAAAGGGCGATCGATTCCTTTCCGGGAGTCACATCCGCGATTCTCGATGCGGCGCACCAGGATTTGCTTCTTCAATTCAACGAAAACCTGAGAAACGGCATGTTCCGATACGGAAACCTGGTTCGGTGCGGGATAGAAATCATCTGCCTTTCCACTCCCGGAACGGGGAATCGTTCGCCCTTTTACCTCGAGGTAAAAAAGGGCGTCAGCAACAAAATGATGAAGATTTATTTCCCCGGAAAGGAACTTCTCAAAGCCGCTGTTCCCTCGCAGAATCTTCTCGTTTCCGGCATCCTCGATTCCGGCGGCGTCGCCTCGCTTGCGTTTCCGGAAAATTCCCTCCTGATAAAATTCGATGAGGTTTCCGGAGAAATGAACCTCGGAGGAGGAAATTACAAGTGGAAGGATGCTCATCTCGCCAAGGATGACAACTTTGGCGCCAATACCACCAATTTCACCGGAGAAGGAATCGAATCGAACGATCAGCCTCTTGTTTTCAGAATCTGCAGAAGAGCGATGCTGGATGATGCGGCGAAACCGACGCGCGCCCTTCTTCATGCGGTTATGGACAGCTGCGGCTCTCCTCCAAAGAATGCCGTCATTTCCATGAGGATTGCGGATCGCTTCAACGGCTCAGGTTCGTTTTGCGTTGATGGATCGAAAAAGGAATACATCTATGAAACGCCTCTACAGAACGTCAACTTCGAACACCTGGTGGATACCGCGACATATTTTTCGATCCATGTTCCGGATGGCTCGCAGCTGAGGGTGTATGAAACCTGGCTGGAAATCCGGTACGCGCTCAATCCGCCGGAAATCGATCCGGAGAAGATCGCGGAAATCCAGGGAATGGAAGGGGAATTCTCCAGCCTCGATATCTGCCTTCCCACGCCCATGATAAGCCATTACATGGATATAACCGGATTGGTAAAGGCAAATGGGGATTGGGAATTTTTCTCCGGTGAAGAAAACGCCCCTTCTCTTTCCATCTCCTTTTCCGGGAAGGAGGAATCCATCCATATCACCAATACCGCCCTTGTTCTGGAATATCTCCCGAGGGTGAAAGAGATTCAAACTGCGGATTTGGCGGCAACCGTAGAGGGGATTCACGAAGAGGGCGTTCTCCTCGAAAATCCGGCGGATATGGTACGACATATATTGATCAGCGAGAATTTTCTGGACTTTTCAGAATCGGACATTGATGAAATATCTTTCGAGAGGGTAAAAACTTATTTATCCAACTCGAATCAAATTCATCATGGTTGTTATACCAGGGATATTGCGGCGTTAGAGGCAATGGACAGGATTATGCGGGAAAGCGGCATCAGGCTATTATGCGAAGGAGGGAAATTCCGGCTTCTCCCCCCCTTGTGGAATCCCCGCAGAATCGGGGAGTCCCTGGAAACCGTTGACCTCATCGATGACGCATTACTGCTGGAAACCAAACCGGTTATGAAAAGGGAGAAGGTTTCGCCTGTTGAAAGGATCGGGATCACAACGCCCCTGGAAACGATCCGGTTGGAATGCGGCGACCGGATTTGCCTCAATCATGAACGGGCATTGATGGACCGCGCATGGGGGGAGGTCGTTTCATGGGAGATGAAATCCCCGGATCAGATTCAGATGGAACTTTCGCCCCTGGAAACCGGCGCGATCTTCTGGGAACACGATCAGGAATCGCTATTGCGTCAGATTTCCGGGGGAAAAGGGATCATGTTCTACATCAACAAAAAGGCTGTAGCGCGATTGGAGAAAAGCGGAAATCTCTTTCTCATGGGCGAACTGTGGGAAAAGGCGCTTTCCGAACAGGTTTTATCCAGCATGATCGAATTCGAGGAAACCGGCGCCCGCATTTTGTTCGGAGCGGGGGAGGAAAACGTTTTCCCCAACATATTTGGATTCGATGCAAACGGCTGTCTTTTCACAAAGGGAGAGGTGGTGGAGGGGGTTCTCCCCTTTTCCATTGTTCCGGGAGAATTCGTAAAATCCACAATCGTAAATGGGGAGTTTTACGTCATTCTTTCCGCGGATGGCATAAATCCCCTTCTGATAGGGGAACGAACAAGCGGAAGGATTTATATCAAGGGAGAACTCCTGGAAAATGTAAAATGAGTCGAAGCGTCAATTGTCAATTGTTGATTGTTAATGGTTTTTGGTTTTTGGTTAATGGTAAGAACAACTATTTTTAAAAGGGGTAAAAGAGCTATGAAAAAAGGATTATTGATTCTGGCTGGCATGATTGTCCTGATATCCCCCGCGGTTTTTGCGGTAAAAACGGAGCAAGTTGAGTTGGGAAATAATGGTTCTTATGATACAAAGGTTCGTATTTACCGTGATGAATCCGGGAACCTGATGTTCAAGGATGAGGCGCATTTAGAGCCCGTGAAGCTTCTGGATATATCACAAAGAATGACAACGCATGGTGATCTATCTGGATTGGGAAACGATGATCATCCGCAATATATGGATTCTTCAAGGCATTTATCGGGGCATTCAATAGTATTCAATGAAGCGCTTCCTATTTCTCCAGATTGCGGGGGGCACATGACTTTGGGAGCTCACCTCCAAGATGCGGATATGCATCTATCCAAAAACCAGAATGAAATGATAATGGCAACCTGGCAATTCGAGGGAAGGCAGGAATTTCGTCATGGAATAGATTTTTCTCTTCATGGAATTCCGGGAAAGGTGGATTTGAATTTTATGGATGATGAAGATGACGCAAGGATCAGATGGGAACAAGGTTATGATTATTTTGATTTCAACCGGAAGATCAAGGGGACGGATTTGGAAATGAATTCTTTACAGGGAAATACGATCATACGCTCCCCTGGAACTTTGGATGGCAGTCAAATTCATTCGGCGCCTACGGGAATAATAGAGAATTTTGTAAGCATCGAAGGCATTACGTCAACGAATCTCCTGGATAAATCCGCAGATGAGGATATATCGGGTAAGTGGGATTTTCTTAATGACGTTTATGTAAGTGGCGGCCTTGTTACAGCGGGTTTGCTCGATCCCCAGGGCGGCATAAAGGGCTTGGGAAAGGGAAATACGATCACGGTGGCGAAAAGCGGAGGCGATTACGCAACGATACAGGAAGCGGTAACCGCCGCACAATCCGGCGATGTCATCTTGATCTTCCCGGGAACGTATGAGGTTACAAATTTAAATGTAAACAAGGCTATATCTCTTGTGGGTATTGATAGTGATGATTGCGTAATTCAACAAGACAATGTAATTACGGGAGCAATAGGATATACAAGCGGAGTAGTAAACTGTACCGTATCGGGTACAGGATTGTATAATTTGAACATTGATAACATTGGTGAAACTGATGGAACAAATACTACTCCAGCGGTAATATGTTCGAGTGGAGTTTGTAATATAAGAAATTGTAAAATAAAGGGAAATGGAGGAAGGGACATTTTTTGTGTATTAAACACAGCGGATGTTGAATGTTTTGGAGTTGAAGTTGAGCAATACAGGGTTGCTTCAAACGCATCACATCCCATTTGGGTTTGTAATAGCTCATCTTTGATGTATTACTACTCAAGAATTACAGTTCTTGGAACAGGAGGGGGAATTCAGTTAAACACAACGGGAGATTGTGATTTTTGTTATGTTTATTTCGATACATCAACTTATTCTATTGATAGTGATGCTTGTGGCGATCTTAAGATTTATCATTGTGGAGCGCGTAGTGGCGTAATGTTTGATAATGCGGGATATTCTTCGTTATTGTCTAATTTTTCTTGTGGAGTTAAACTTAATTTAAATTTTGGAACGATCACAAATCTCAACACGACAAATCTCGATATGGACGGTGCGGGTATATTAAGACATATCGATAGTGGAGACGCGTATTTCAGTCGTTTGTTTGAGGAGA
>JAFGFK010000013.1 GCA_016931135.1 Candidatus Sumerlaeota bacterium
ATCTATCATCTCCAAAACTCGTTCATAAGATAAACCAAAATAAGTAAATTTAGTGGGATAAATGTCTTTAGGAATTATCTGTTGTTCTGAATTTTTCATATAATTAATTTCCAATCGCTCATCTGTAATGTATGCCCCATCGAGTATTTCCAGGGAAAACAAATTCTCGATTATATCATTATCCAATACATCAAAATGAATAATCTCAAAAAAGGTTTTATCTTTAAAGTTTTCCCCCCAGGACTTGACTATATTTTGAGGGAAAATAATTTTCCTTCCATCGCTGGAATTATATTCCTTACTTGTAATGGAAAACTTGCTTCTGATTTTCCCATCAGGAGAAATAATTTTTCTTTCTATCGGGGGGCATAAACACGACTCATCTGACATTACATATATCAGCTTTATTTTACTACTGGAGTGGGTAAATTTAATTGCGTTGCCTTCTGTTTCATAATTGTTTTTCATATATAATTTTTTTTCATGAAACCACTCATAACAGTCAATAGGACTAATAATGTCCATTATCGAATCATTAGTAAAATATATACTTTGTAACGAACCAATTCTGGCAACATTGCTTATAGGATAATAAATACATGTTTTCTCCCGATCTCCCACTGTAATAGATCGAAACAGATTGGTAGATTTAGATAAATCATAATGGATTCGCATTACTTCTATAATTCTCTCTTGCGGCGTTTTAATAAATAAATTGAGGCTTATACAGGGAGAATAGATATTGCGTTCTTCCCTTTGGGACAAAATGTTAATATTTTTCTCGCTTATGGGTGTGATTTCCCACCAAATTATTGAAAAAGATTCAGGAAGACTCTCAAAATATGCGAGAAGTTTCTCTCCCAAATAAGATGCCTCTCCATTTACAAATTGAACAGAAAAAATCGATAAAAGTATTGTTAAGAACAATACTACCCACAAATTTATTTGATTTTTTTTCATTTTAAAATACCTCGCTTTATTATTTATTTATTCTCGCAATAATTGTTCTTAAGGCGTTGGAGTTGGAGTCGGTGTATTGTTAATGCACAGCCATTTAAGGTGTATCGTTAAATATCGTTAAAGCACAGCCATTTAATATAATCACAATTTCCATCAGGACTAGCGTATCTACAATAAAATTCGTTTCCCTCCTTTGTACATGTTCCGATTGCTTTAGAACCACAAAAAAACATTTCAGGATCTTCAGGAAAACGTTTACAATCGTATATGGGAGGAGGAAGAGTTTGTCCCTTACAAAAGTATGAATAAGCTGGAGCCGAACAAAAATAACAATCATTCCCCTCTTCACCTTCACAGTCGCGTCGATCCCATAAGTCACCTGGACACTTATATGGATCTGGAACATAACATACACAATAACCTGTAATTCCTTTTAACTGATTTTCTGAAAGTGGTGTTACGCTGAAAGCAATTCCTGATGTAATGAAAACAAGCAACATCACGATTAGCAAACATCTCATTTGGAATAATTTACTTTTTCTCATTTTTGTTCCTCCTTTTCATGTTTTTCTTTAAATGCCTTTAATTCGGCAAAATCTTTACCTTTTGATGCCATAAATTCCAGGATCTTCTGAATACATTCTTTGCGAATCTCGGGTTCGGGATTGGAATCCAAAAGATCCTGATAAGCCTTTATTCCCTTTTCCCTATCTTTATGCCAATAATAAGAAGCCTCTGTATATTCAATAAAATCGTGCATTTCTTTCGATCTTTTCATGGCTTTATCCTTAAAATCCCTCAGGTTCTCTTCCAATTTATCTTCACCATCAACAATCTCATAATAGCTGATTAAATATGAAATATATTTGGCTGCCCTTTTATCATTTGCGTCTTCATAGTATTTAATCGCGCGTTCAGAACAAATATCTATTAATTGTGTGGCGTTTTCCAGTTCCTTCTTATCAACTACTGAGGGAAAAAGATAAGTATCCATCCATAAATGTTCATATTCCTGCTGTTTCTGGGGATGAGAAAAAGTTTTCATCGCAAAATCGAGGAGTTTTCTGGCTTCCTGTTTATTCCCAATGCGTATATTTGTTCCTATTAACAAAGAATAAATATCATCTAAATAGATACTATCCGGATTTTCATCGATAACAGCATTCATTGCATTGATAACGTCAAAATGCAGCGTGTCGTCATTTGCCGCCATCCAATAGAGTGAAAAAACCATACGATATTGCGCAATATCATGCCGCCAATTATTTGGATAATTCTCGAGAAACTGTTTAAACAGATTATGGGATTTCTTGTATTCTCCCGCCTGCATAGGCGTGGTAGCATCGGCAAATTCAATAGCCGCCTTATCTTCCGTTCTCCCATCCTTTCCCCCCATTCGCGCGGCGTAGGGCGATTCGGGGAAAAAGGACATTAATTGATTTGCCCTCAAGCAGGATTCCCCCCATTGATGGATTTCCCTCAGAAAGAGCATTTCGATAAACATCAGGCGGTCAAAACCAGCGTAGTTAGAATTAGGCGGCCCAATTTTATAAGCAAATTCGTATAGCTCCATTGCCGCCTGATCATCAGATAATTCGAGAATTGGTTCGATTTCTTTTTCTGAGGATGAGTAAAGATTGTATTGAATTGCGGATACGTCTCCCCTGTAAATGATAAAATTATCAAAGGCGCATCGAGGATTCCCTCTTATTTTGCCTTTTAATTTTTTGTTTCCTAAAGTTGCATAAGTTCCGATAAATACTCCTTTTGAAGATAAATCTATGGCTCTATATGGAATTTCTTCCGCGGCAAGCCATTCTTCGGGTTCAGGATTTGAGATCAGCCACGCTTTTGCCTTTAAAAGGAAAGTGTTTTTCGATATCCGGTTTTCCACATATACCTTGATTCTGTGCCATTTCATTATCTGAAAATCGAAATTGTTCTTTTGCGAAATCCAGCCATTCTTTCCTGCGAATATATGCAAACCGGATTTATTTTCCTCATTATTTTTCCTGAGGGCGACAATTATGGAATCTGACATGGGATTGGAAAAATCCGCCAGAAATCCCATGCCGAACCAGACGTCGCCGCTTCCTTCCTTGTAATCGAGGGGATAAACATCAAGATATAAAGATGTCGTTGTGGAGCGGTTTGCTTTCGTAAAATCGAGAATATTGTCTTTGAAAAGGATTCTGGCGCCGCCCTGGGTTTGATCGCCATTAATAATAGTTTGAACGATTTTCCCCCCTTTGACAATCCAGCCGTTTTCCCTGATATCGTCATCCGTATAAGGAATCCATCCGCTCGGGCTTACATCGTTTATTTCATCCTCGAAGTTTCCGATATATATGAATTCCGCCGGGATATGATACAGGAATACTAAAAGAAGGGATATGATTAGGAAATAATGGAATATTCTGATTTTCATTTTAAAAATTTTTACTTAATACCTAAAATAGTATAGTATAGTATAGTATAGTATAGTAACATGGAGGATTTCACAGATAGTTATTATTTGTCAACAATAAAATTAATAAATTAATTTTATTTTCAATTGAATTTATTATTAAAGCGCGATCTCATAAATCAACCGCTTCCTCTGAAAGATGGCGTGCGCCTTGTTTCGCCAATTGAACCTAAAAATAATAATATGAATGTTTTGCAATGCAAATAAAGAACTGATGCCATCCACCTTGTGAGTAAATCATACCGATAACAAGCGATTAATGTACACATCCTGGTTCGAGTTGCGCCCTGATGAAGCGGGGGAAGAAAATCTCCGCTCCCTCCTTTGTGAAAAGCGGATCCAGGATTCCCCCTTTCAGATTCGTGGCATAACTGATGATAAGCTCACCGGCTTTGGCGGAGAACTCCGGATGGGGGCGCGCTGCATAGGAACTCACACGAAAACCGTCCTTTTGCGCTTCCGGGACTTTATAAATACTGACCGGTTTACTCCAGGGTCCGGTCAAATCCGGGGCGACTGTAATGCAGATGTCGGGATTCTCCGTGTCATAAGTCGTCGCCAGGTAAAGTCCCCATTCCGGGATGAACTGGATATCGGTTTCCGTAACGCCGGGTATAAAAAGGGCGACAAGTTTCTCCGGGGTTCCGCTCCATTGGGGTTCGTTCTTCCCATGAACCCAGAATTCAAACGCCTCGCTCAAGGCTCCATCGATGAGACGCTGGATTTTCGCCCGTGCGAGAACGGCGCGCCTTATATCCGGATTTTCCTTCGGATCGTCATAACCCAGAAAATAGACATAGGGCTCTTGCACAAAAACTCCGGAATGGAATCCCTGGTGGAGATTGCCCAAACCCAGATCGAACGATATCTGCGCCCACTCTTTTGGGGGGTCCTGGGGATTGGGGATGCGGATCAGGGTTGTCGGGATTGCCCATTGATCCCGCTCTCCCACTTCAACCCGATAGGAGAAGATGAAGAGTTCGCCTTGCAGCATGAATCCCGTTGTGGGCGATTCAAACACGGATATCGGATTTTCGATATAATGTTTTCCCTGGTAGGGGTGGAAGAAATCGGAGGATTTGCCATCCCTGGTTTTCCAGAAATAGCTCATTTTCCCGGGAAACGAAGAGGAGGTATCCTGGATGCCGATCGTGTTATGAATTAATTCCGCGCCGCCAACTCTTTTTCCATCCTGCATGGTTCCGATGAGAGTATCGCCGAAGAGCCACAGGATTTTATTATCAGAAAGAGGTATGGAATGAGCGGCGTCGGAACCGAGCCAGCCCTTTTCCTGGAGCCAGAGCAAATCTTTGAATACAGGATCGGGTTCCACGGAAACCAGGCGCACGGGGTAATCATCCGGAAAGGATGTCAGGAACAAGGGAGCAGTGAATGACTTGTCATCTATATTATCGGATTGCAATATGACAGGGGCTTTTAATTCGCCTTTTCCCGCGCAGCCGAAGATAAGGAGCGCTGCAATGTAAAAAAGGATATATTGTTTCATGGACGCCTCTGTGGATATATTTTATTTTATATAGCTTTGTCCCACGATATTAATTTTTGTAGAAATTATTCTTCTGGGTTCGCGCGGTTTGTTCGAGTCCCAGGGTTTCCAGCAAATGAATCCGGATCGCCATAAGATTCCTGTAATTGGCGTAAGGCATAATGCGGGAAATCTGATCCGGGGAGGAAAGGAGAAGCCGCGGCTGCATTTCCTCCGTGATTTCGGATTCCTCTTGCGGGATTTCCCATCTTTCGATCACAGGCTCGTTCATCTCGGTTCTTTGCAGAAACACAACCGCTCTGTATCCCAGATGACATAAAGCCCATCCGGGATTCCGGCGAAAATGAACGAGCAGTTCCCGATCGTCGTAATCGATCAGGGCGATGGCGACGCCGTATTCCTCGCAGAAAGGTTCAGGGGATTCCTCGCCCATGATGATGCGCCAATGGCGTTCTACAAGGGAAGGGGGAAAAGGTTCCGCGCGTCCATCGATGCACGGGAAGACATCGGGATGAAGGCGCCAGATCAGATACCCGCCGCTGTCATAACCATTGAAGAGATTTCCCTGTATGCGCTCCTTTTGCATGAAATCCGCGGAATCAATGGGGAAGCGCGCCTTGTGAAAGCCGAATCCAAAAGGGCGATCAACCTTCAGGGTTGGAAAAAGAAAATTCGTGGTAATGGCGATATTGAAAGAAAGGAGAATCGCATAAACCAGGATGTAATAAGATCGGAGGAGAATGCGTCTTTTGACCATTTTTCTCCTGACGCGCGGAGAGATATAGGAAAAGTTCCACAAATTTGCGAGCCCCCAGTAAAGGGCGAAAAAACCGACATGTCTCTGGGATTTCAACGTCATGCCGAAAAAGAGAAGGAAAAGGGCGAGGTGACTCCATCTCAGGTTTGCGCGGTTGAGAATAAAGCCCGCCAAGCCTATCGCCGCCGCTCCCATGATAAACCATCTCAAGGGGCTGGGAAAGGAACTGCCGAAAATCGGTTGCCATTCCATAAGAAGCTTATGATGAAAAGGCGTATGAAGCACATCCCATACGCCCCACAACATGCGCGCGCCGAAGGGATTGACAAGGGAGGAAAGCGCGAGCCCGAAGAGAAGCGTCCATTCCCTTCCGGCTCGTTGCTTGTAAAGGAAGGTTCTTTCACCGAGATAAGCGGCGCAGAGAATCCAACCCAGGATAAAGGCGCTGTGGGAATTCACCCAGGCGACCTGTATCAGAAGGATAAGGATATAAAACGTAACGGTCAATTTCTGCCGATAATATTTTTCCCAGAGAAGACAGGAAGCGGAGAAAAAAACGAAGCTGGCAAGTTCGGGTCTCACGAACATGCGGGGCGCCATCAAAAAGGCGGTTGACGCAATAAGAAGGGAGGGAACGGAACGGGGGGTTCGAAATCCCCGAACATCCCTTCGCCAGAATACGCCCGTAAAAAACAATAGGGAAAGGGATAAGAGAACAAGGAGCGAACGAAGGGCGATCAAGCCGTTGAAGCCTGTTCTGGCAAAGACAAGGTAGGATAGTATCTCGAAGGGCTGGTACTTGTTCAGCCACGCCTTTCCGGTAATGGCGCAGGAGAAGACGTCTGTTTTAAGGGGCTTTTGCGTTTGAACGATCTCGCGTCCTGCAGCCAGAATCCACCAGATGTCATTATCCTGTATGGGGAAGAAAGATAGAAAAAGGGCGTCCAGGAGGGCAAGCAAGGTAAGAGTCAAAAAGACAAGAAAAGAAATTTTGGAAATTCGTCTCATATCGCCTCAGGAGGGGAAACCTCACCCCGATCGAAGATAAGGCGGATTTTCTTCATATTGCTCCCGGATTTTTCTCTTTTGAAACGGCTTGAAAACGAGAGAAACAAGGAAAAAGAATCCTGCAACGAGAATGATCACGGCGCCGGAGGTGAGATTGAAGGTATAGGAAAGCCACAAGCCGATCAGCGTAAACGTCATATTCAATCCCACGGAAACCAGGATCATGGATTTCAGGGAACGGGAATACTTCTCGGCAATATAGGGCGAAATTGTGAAAAGGGCGATCACGAGGATAAGTCCTACCACGCGCATGATAACGACTACGCTTATAGCTATCAATGCAAGGAGGAGGATATAGAGCATTTTAACGGGAACGCCCATAAGCGCCGCATACTCGTCATCATAGGACATGGCGACAAGGCGCTTGTAAAAATAGCCGAAAACTCCGAGGATCACGATATCCAAGGCGAGCATCAACCAGATATCCGATCGGGGCACGGCGAGGATGCTGCCGAAGAGATAGCTCATGAGATCGACATTGTAACCTGGGGAAAGGTCTATGAAAATAATGCCGACAGCCATCCCGATCGCCCAGAGCACGCCGATGACCGTATCGGCGCGCCTTTTGTTCCGGAGGGAAATCAACGCCATGATAATGGCGACGGCGAGGGAGAATCCCAAGCCTCCCGTAAAGGGGGAAATTCCCAGAAAAATCGCCAGACCGATGCCTCCATAAGTCGCATGGGCGATGCCTCCCGTGATGAACACGATCCGGTTCACGACAACCAGGCAGCCGATAATCCCGCACGCAATTCCGGCGAGAAGTCCGGCAAAAAGGGCGTTCTGCATGAACTCCAACTTCAAAACTTCCACAGCATTCCTCGCAACATATCTATCCGTCTTCTTTATCACGCTTCCGGGGCGATAACTTCGCCGTAATCCCGCCGATGGCGGGACTTCGCCGCTTTACTCCTCAGCAAGCAACTTCAAATGAATTGTTTCCCCTTTTCTATTCCATTATTGAATACCTTACTTCACACTTCAAACTTCAAACTTTAAACTTCAATCTCCCAGGTGCGTTTTCAAGACCCTGTGAGGCAAACCGTGCGCAACGAGTTCCACGGGGCAATGATAAACCTTTCCCAGCGTATCCCCTGTAATTTCGGCAGCGTCATGATAATAAAGATTCCGGTTAACGCATGCCACGGATTTGACGTAACTGGAGAGGATGCTGATATCGTGGCTTACCACGACGATCGTCATGATGCGATTGAGGTCTTTCAGGAGATTGTAAAGATTGGTTTGCCATTCCTGATCCACGCTGGAAGTGGGTTCATCGAGAAAAAGGATTTCCGGTTCTGAAACAAGGGATCGGGCGATAAACGCCCGCTGCCGCTCTCCACCGGAGAGGTGGCTGATGAGCCGATCCTTGTATTCCAGGATGCCCACTTTTCCGAGGGCGTGTTCCGCCCTATGCCTGTCATCCCGGGAATATTTCCATTTGTTGGTGGAACGAGCCAGTCTTCCCATGAGAACGACATCCATGACTGTAATGGGAAAGCCCTTGTTGATGTGCGTATCCTGCGGGACATATCCCATCTGGGCTCCCGCATGAGCGGGGTCTTTGCCGAAAATCCGGATCGAGCCATGAGCAGGTTTCAATATCCCCAGGATCAGTTTGACAAGGGTGCTTTTTCCCCCGCCATTGGGTCCCAGAATGGCAAGAAAATCTCCCTTCATGATATTCAGGTTGACTCCGGTCAAAACCGGAAGGTCGTTATAGGAGAACCAGACATCCTTGACTTCGACAAGAGGTTGAATCTGGGTGTTATTTTTTATTTCGTGCGAGTTTTGAATTTTTCCGCCACCTCTTTCAGGTTTTGACGCCAGTTTTCCGCAAGGGGATCGGCAACCACCGCCTCTCCCCCGATGGAACGGGCAATGACCTCCGCCAGTCTCGGAGAAATCTGCGGCTGAACAAAGATATGGCGTATGCCCTTTTCCCTGGCAATATCCATAATGGATTTCATATCGCGGGGTCCCGGATTTTTTCCCTCGATTTCAACCGGAATCTGGTTTAAGCCATAATCTTTTGCGAAATACCCCCATGCCGGGTGAAAGACCAGGAAGGATGCGCCTTTTTTTCCTTCGAGGGTTTTCCTGATATGTTCATCCAGGGAATTGACTTCAACGATAAAGGAATCATGATTTTTCCGGTAATGATCCCCCCCCGTGGGGTCAGTTTGTATCAGAGCGTCGAGGATGTTTTTCGCCTGTATTTTCACAAGAGCCGGGGAGAGCCATATATGGGGGTCCAATTCGCCCTGCTCCTTTCCATCTTCCTCGTGATCATGCTTTCCTTCTTCATGGGAATGCCTTCCCTGCATGGGTATTTTTTCAATGCCCTTTTGAGTTTCCACGAACTGGAGAGAGGAATTGGCGGAGCGGAATCGCGGGAGCCACGCCTTTTCAAAGGAAACTCCTATGGCGAAATAAATGCGGGATTCTCTCAAAGATGCCATCTGTTGTGGTTTGGGTTCAAAGGTATGCGCGAAGACTCCCGAGGATGCCATGACCCTGACGCTGACCCGTTCCCCGCCGATTTTTTCCACGAAATATTTCTGGGGAGGGATGCTGACCGTTACAACAATCGGATTTTCCGCAGGACAACTGCCGATCATGCAAAAACCGAATAATATACAGACTACCGCCAGGTGAAGTCTCACTATTCATTCTCCCTTAAATCTGTCCTCTGCAATCCGCATTATCCATTCCGCATTCCACATTCCGCATTCTAAAATCGGACTCATTTCTTGAATTCCTGTGATTGCAGCCCGAGTTTTTCCATTTTTTCATAAAGGTTGCGCCTGCTCATACCGGAGATTCTCGCAGCCTCGGATACGCTTCCGTTTGTCTTGTCCAGAATTTCCTTGAGGTATTCCGTTTCAAACCGCACGCGAGCCTCCTTGTAATCTATCGGTACGGTTTTCAGCGCTGGTTCGGATATCTGTGGGGTCTCCACCTCGATTCCTTCGCGGATATCGACGGGAATATCGGAAGGTCTGATCACGCTGCCTTCGAGGAGAACCAGCATCCTTTCGATCACGTTTTCCAGTTCACGCACATTGCC
>JAFGFK010000195.1 GCA_016931135.1 Candidatus Sumerlaeota bacterium
CTGATCGGATTCCTGGTGATCCGGTTGAACAAAAAGGAACAGGATTATTTCAAGGGCGGAAACCGCATCCCCTGGGTGATGTCCGCCATGTCCCTTTTCATCGGTTCCTTTACCGCGTACATGTTTGTCGGAGCAAGCGGTCAAGCCCATAAAGTCGGACTTGCCTGCCTCCTTCTTTACACCAGCTCCTTTTACGGTTGCGTGATCGTTTATTTGTACGCAGCGGCAAAGTGGCGCAGAACGCGCATCACCTCTCCCACTGAATACCTCGAAATGCGTTTTGGAAAATCCTTCCGCTATTTCTTCTCCTTTATCCAGATTCCCATCTCCATCCTCGGAGGAGGCAATCTCCTCTTTGTCCTCAGCATCTTCATCTCATCGGCCCTTAGGTTTACCGGGGAATTCCGCATCCTCGGCATTCCCCTGAGCGGCTTGGAATTGTGCATAATTGTGACAGGATTCAGTACGGTTCTCTACACAACGGCCGGAGGCATCTGGGCTGTGATTCTCACCGATACGGTTCAGTTCATCATTGTAATGGTGATGTCCGTTCTTTTGATTCCGTATTGTTTTATTGCCTTGGGAAAGGGACAACTGATTCAGGGAGTCCAGCAATTTCTCACTCAGCCGCCCACGCCGGATTATTTTCATCTGATCAAACCTTCTCAAACCCTTTTCTTCACCATCGCGTGGATATTTCTCATGTGCCTGTCATTTCCGGGTGGACTCAGCGTCGCCCAGAGGCTTTATACCGTTCCCACGGAAAAAGACGCCAAAAAAACCATCGCCCTCACCGGAATGTTCTACCTGATCATTCCCCTCATCTGGACTCTCCCCGTTTTTGTCATGAGACCTTTTCTCAACAATCTCGCTACGCTTTGGCCCCAGCTCAAAAATCCCGCGGAAGCGTCTTATGTAACCATTACCCTCATGCTTCTTCCCAATGGGATGATCGGGCTGACGGTTTCCGCTATTCTCGCAGCCACCATGTCCACGGTTTCCGTGAATTACAATATCTTTTCCTCTATTTTCATCGAGGATATCTACAAGCCTTTTATCGCCAGAAAACCGGAATCCAAATACACCCTTTATGCCAGCCGCATCTGCACCTTCATATACGGAATTCTCACAATGATCATGGGAATTGCGCTTGCCCGGTATGGAAAGGGAGACGCCTTCAAAACCACCTTTACCATATCTTCCCACTTGTCCCTCGTTTTTGCGCTTCCCTTCGCCATTGGCTTGCTCTTTCGCAGAATACCCTGGTGGACCCCCTTTATCTCCATCCCCGTTTGTTTCGCAACGACTCTTTCCCTGGAATTTTTATGGGGACCGATCCTGGGCGAACTCTATCCCGGAAGCGTTTTTGCCCGTATAAAGGAAAGCGCCTTTCCCTACACGGTATTCGCCTCCATCGGCGTCAACTTCATCATTTATTTTGTCGCCTTCCTTTTATATAATGAAAACGATCCGATCAATAAAAAAGCCGATCATCTCTTCCAACTCATGAAAAAACCCGTGAGCGAAGACCCCGAAGCGTCCCTTTTTATCCCCAATCTCAACACCTACCGCGTGGTGGGAAAAACCCTTGCCCTGTTCGGCGTTTGCATGATCCTTCTTTTCCTTTCCGGTTTGAGCCATGATCCCCGGAAGATAAACCTGATGGCAGGGCTGATCTTCCTGGTTCTTTTCGCCATTATCCAATGGCTGACAAGCCCCCGGTTTTCTCCCTTCGCCCTGGTTCGAAAACAGTTGCGCAATGAAATCAATAGTTTTGAAAAATGAAAATTTGTAACAATAGGGGAGCATCCCAACCCGATTCAGGAAGAAAAATATATTTCCCTTGACTTCCTTAACCGGTCTCTAAATATGAAATTAGTTTTTCAGCGATTCGTAAAATTTGCGTGGGCGGTATTGTTGTTGATGGCGCTAAGATTTCACGATGCGCCTTCGGAGTTGTGGATTGCCATCCTGGTGAGGTTTATGATGATATCGAATCCGTTCCTTCGGAAATTAACCAGCGCTCAGAATGAAGGGCGTCGTATGGTGGCGCCGCTGATGGGTTTTCCGGGGCTTAATATGACCGGATGTACGATCAAACTCGCCCAGCAGAATTACGGGGAGCATTTCAAGGTAATGAAGGCAATCGCGGAAACGTTCGAACCGGATATCATCTTCCCGCTCATGGATTTGGCGGTAGAGGCTAACGCCCTGGGGCGATTCACGCTCTTCCCGCAAACGGATTCCGCCACAGTTCCCAAGGCGCCATTCTCGTTGGATGAACTGGAGCGGGGATCGCAGATCAATATCGCCAGAGACACGCGGCTCCTCGGGTACGTCGAGACCGTAAAACTGATGTGCATTGGATTTCCGGATTCCATTCTGAAGGGCGCGTACGTCATAGGCCCCTATTCCCTGGCAGCGTTATTGATGGGCGCGGAAGAAGCAGCCCTGGCGACCATTTTGAGCCAGGAGGATATGCACGCTATCTGCCGGTTCACTACGGAGAAAATCCAGGAGTATATCCGATTGCTCATCGCTGCCGGGGCTCAGGTCATCGGCATCCTCGAACCCAGCGCCGTCATGCTTGGTCCGGATCAGTTCGCCGCGTTTTCCGCGGGATATGTTCGCCACATTATCGAAAGCTGCAAATACGCCGATGTCGCCACGATCTATCACACATGCGGGAACACGATGTGTCTTGCGGAGAAGATGGTCGATGCCGGCGTGAATGCGATCAGTTTAGATTCCCCTGTGGCTGGGGTTGACCTTCCGGCGGTTGCCAGGAGTCTCTCATCGAATGTCGTCATCATGGGAAACATAAATCCCACGGGAAATATGATCCATGGAAAACCTCAGGATGTGGAAGAGGAAGTCCTGAATTTATTGAAGCAAATGAGACCTTTCCCGAATTTCATCCTCAGTACCGGCTGCGATCTGCCGCAGGAAACGCCTCTGGAAAATATCCATGCCTTCATGCGAACCGGAAGACGGTATCGGCTGCATTGATTTCGCCATGCAGATCGGTCTTTCAGATATCTGTACTGTTGCGTTATTGCAATTACAATGGATTGAATCCGGAGGATGGCATAAAATAAAATGGTGGGCGATAGTAGGATCGAACTACTGACCTCCGCCATGTCAAAGCGGCACTCTAACCAGCTGAGCTAATCGCCCACAATTTCTTCTTCATTCATACTAATGTTAATGAATATATATGCAATCCGGTTCCAGGCTTTCAAGTGTTTTTTACAGGCGTTTGCAATAAATTTCCCCTTCGAATTTCGATGATGACTCCTGCCAGAATCAATCCGATCAGGCTGAAAAGGCTCAAACAGGCGCCAATCGTGAAACTCGAAGGCGAATAATACAGCAGTACGTCATGATCCCCTTCGGTAACATAAATCGCCTGGAACAGGTAATTCGCCGGATAAAGGGACACCGGTTTTCCGTTCGCCCGCGCCTTCCATCCC
>JAFGFK010000196.1 GCA_016931135.1 Candidatus Sumerlaeota bacterium
AAGGGAATGGATGAAGGAAGGCTCTTCATCACGGGGATTACGCGGAATAAAATACCCCTCACAAAATAATCAATGGATATTGTCAAAAAAGCCCCGATATTATTTTTCGGGGCTTTTTTATTCTCTCGAAGCGTTCTATCCCATATTCCCAATCCGCAACCATCAACACACAACCCACGATCACGTTTTTACATCCGCTCCAACTCTCCTGGATTCGGATTTTTTAAAGAAAATATGTTGCGGAATCTCTTCTTATCTCCTTTTTTCACCGAAAACCCGCGCCTGGAATCGAAATATCCTTACATCCTTTTTCAAATAGGCGTCCGCAGGCAATCCAGCCTTCCTGCATGTCTGTTCCAGAAATTCCTTCCGATCCCATCCCCATTCCGTGGCAACCTGGGGTAATAATAATCCCTGGTGAAAACCCTTCTCGATCACCAATCCGTCTCTTCCCACTTCGATCATATTTATATCATCCACAGGCTGCAAGGGAGTCATTACGGATATTTCGATCCCGATCATATCCAGTTCATCCTCCTGTACAGGCGGGAAACGCGAATCCTTCGATGCGGCGTTCACCGTATTTTCTATCACGGCTTGAAATAGGGGAATCGTTCCGGTTATGTACCCGATGCAGCCCCGCAATTCCCCCAGTTTGTGAAGCGAGACGAATACCCCTGATTTCTCCTGGATTCCGGGAGTTATGGAAAAGGATTCGATCTCTTTTTCAGAAGGATATTTTGTTTCTCTTACCCATTTTTCCATCGTATATCTCGATATTCGGAGGAGGTTCGCTTCTTCTTCCGGTGAGAGAAAAAAAGTGGAATCCCGGGGCATCTTATTGATTATCCTTCCCATATCTAAAATGTTGCAAAATATCCTGTTTTGGGGCGTTTGCTCCCTGTTTATGTTTTATTTATGTTTGGATATAAATAAAAGATCAAGGGAAATGTTTCCGTCAGAATCGTCTCTGCAAACAAAATCAATATCCGGAACTCCATCATGATTTAAATCCAGGATTTCGAATCTCTTGAGGATTCCCGGTAATTTGAATCTTTGAATGGCTTTTTTATGAAAACCCTCCTGCTCGTTTATGAAGGCAAACAGCGAAAATTCACTGGAATCCGTTCGTACCAGGAGATCGGGTTTATCATCTCCTGTAAAGTCCCGCCCCGCATGAAAATAATCCTCGAATGGGGTATAATAATTGAAAAATTCCCATTTCAACTGGATAGGAAATGAAAACGACGGGCGTCTGGGATATCCCGATGAGTCGTTCCATAAATAAAAATCCAGATTTCCCGATACGCCCCTTTTTATAAAAACCTTCAGATTGGATTCCACAGATGATCCGTGAAAATCCGGATCGAGAAGAATGAGATCGCGATCTCCATCCCCATCCACATCTTCAAAAGGCGCTTTTCCCCATCGGGGCATCACCGAGCCAGCTGTCAGGATTTGATCGGGTTTGGGAGAAAGGACGCCGTTTTTGTTTCTCAGGTATATCTTCACCTTAGTTTTCGGCGAAAAACCGCTGTCCTTTGTTTCTATCTCCACATGATCATCCTTCTTATCCCCGTTGATATCAATATGATTGTATATTAGAGAGTCGCCTCCTGTATCATATCCAGCGTCTTCGTGGTTGAGATCGGATGCAGAGTTGTCCCTTTTGATGAAATTTTTATCCTTGGAGAGGATGTAAGTTCGCCTTTTCGTTCTTAATCGGATTTGTCCGCTTTTTCTCTCAATAATGACGTCGCCAACGCCATGATCCCGCCACATCACAAAACGCGTGTGATAAGGCGAGGATACTTTGCGATTGTCATAATTGAAAAGGCTGAAACTTTTCATCTGGGGAATCCTCAATGCCGGCGAACTCAGATCATCGGCAAAAAAAACGCACAGATTATCCGCTTCGGGTAAAAAAAGATCGTCCTTTCCATCGCCATCGATATCCTGGAAGAAGTCCGAATAATGCAACCGGTTTACCTTCGCATATACGCTTATCGTTCCTGATGCGAGGAATTGGGGAGGAGAGCTGAATCCATCGCCTGAAAATCCGATCACGTCAATTCCACCTGGATAAAGAAGGGCGATTTCTTCTCTCTCCCCACTTTTTCTGAAATCATAAAAGGAATAGGGAGAGGGAATATGCAGAATCATATCGGGTTCGTTGTTGACGCTTGCGTTCATTCTCTGTTCGTAAAAATGCAGATTTCTTCCCGATTCCACGATTATATCGGGAACTCCATCATTCGTATAATCATGGAAAAGAAGCCTCTGATCCCTTTCATGATGGAATTGATACTCCGCATATTCGACGCATTCCGCACAAGCGGCGTAAAATGGAATGACCAAAAATATAAGGTATAGTTTTATCCTGGTTAACATCGATTGTCTCATCGGAACAAATATACGGATAAGGTTTTCTCCTTTACTGACATAAGGACAATATCGTCCTTTCCATTTCCATCGACATCGCAGATGTCGAGCGCAAGGGCGTTATGCGCATTGAATCCGCAGTAAGGTTTTCTCTCGATTCCTTTGGGGTTCCGGAGGTATATTTCCCCGCGATCCCCGTTCGTAAGAGCCATAACGTCTTTCCGCCCGTCTCCATTGAAATCCCCTTTAAGGTTTATAAGATCCCTTGTCCCGCCGTGAATATATGCGGAATGCTTGATGCGGATGGGATGAGACGCATTCGGAATGGAGGAATACCTGGATGTTTTCGGATCGTAGTAATGAAAGTCAAGGCGATAACGCGTGTTATTGTTCACGAAGAATTCAACCACATCATCGGTAGAACTCGGATTGTAATCAAATGTAACCAGGCAGAAATCCAGGTAACCATCCCCGGAATAATCGTCAAAATAGAAAATGCCATCGGCGTCTTTCAGGCGAATTTCCTGATCCGGTTTTTCAAGAATGACTTTCTTCACGGAAGGCGCCTTGTAAAATCTCAATATGGTCAATGGAGATAATATGTCGAAATTGCTCTCCCCGCTCATGACATCCATATACCCATCCCTGTCAATATCCAGAATCATCTGAAATGAATTATACGCCTCTGGCGACGATCGTTTTACAAAGGCGATTTCCTGATCCGGCTCACTCTGGAATGATAAGGGAGCGCGCGCATGGTATATATGGATTGCGTCTTTTCCCTTCTCTCCCGAGCTCACGGGATGATAGATCAGCGATTTTAATCCCGATTCCCCTGATCCGGAAATCTCGAGAATGACACTCCTGCTATTCCAGTAATAGACATGAGATGGATCGGCTTGGAATGAGACGCTCTCGTTCGCCTTTACCCCTGGCGCGGCGATTTCACTTATTCCCTTCCGGTTTTTCCTGTAAATCGAAAAACCGTCTTCTCCGGGAAGAAGCAATTCATCATAACCGTCGCCATCCAGATCAAGGGCGAAATCAAGGTGGGAAATCCTCGTTCCCGCAGTTTCCGTTGGATACGTCGGATGGCATTCCATGATCTTTTCGGGAGAGGTGGCTACATCGTCTCCCGGGAGGCTCATGTTCATTTTATACAGGGCTTGGGATGTCATGATCAATAGAGAATCTTTTTCATCCGGCTCCAGGCGTCCCAAACAAAAATAATGAGGCGATTGCCCGAGTCCAACAGGGGAGAGACGTATTTGCTGAATCTGGTTGAGCGATTTCTTCTCCGGACTTATCTCGAAAACCGCGATCCTGTAATTGTTTTGAATGATGATCTCGCAACGCGAATCGTTCCTGACATCCCGAATGAACAGGTTCATTACAGAGGAACATGCAGGATCATTTTCCTCAAAACGGCGTGAAATTTCCAGGTAGGGATTGGCAGGAAAGGTTTGTCGCAGAATCATGAAAATGGAAAAAAATATCATGGATAAACGGAAAGGCATCTCATGAAGTCCCGATTCCATACTGCTTCAATTTTTCATAAAGGGTGGAACGGCTGATGCCCAGGATTTCCGCAGCCCGGAATTTGTTCCCGGATGTCATGCCCAGAATTTTCCGGATATGGCGCTCCTCCATTTCCGCAAGACTCACAGGCGCGATTTCGTCATCTTCCTTCTTTCTATCCTCTCGTTTCGAGAGTTCGGAAGGAAGATGCTCCGGCAGAATCTCTTCTCCCCGCGCAAATACAATCGCCCGTTCCATCACATTCCGGAGCTCCCGCACATTCCCGGGCCATCTGTAATCCAATAATATTTTCTTGGTTTCAGGGGAAATCCTTTGAACAGGGGACGATGTCTTGGCGCGAAGCGTTCGTAGAAAATACTCGGCTAATAACGGAATATCCTCAGGACGTTCCCTCAAGGGGGGAATGTCTATCTCCACAACCCGAAGTCGGTAATACAGGTCCTCTCGGAACTCCCTGTTTTTGATCGCCTCTTCCAGATTTTTGTTCGTGGCTGCGATGATCCGGAGATCAACCTTTAAGGTTTTTACGCCTCCTACCCTTTGCAGCTCCCCTTCCTGGAGTATCCGGAGGATTTTCGCCTGGGCGGATAGAGAGATGTCTCCGATTTCATCGAGAAATACCGTGCCTCCGTTGGCTGTCTCGAATTTGCCCGGTTTTCGCGAAATCGCTCCCGTGAACGCGCCTCGTTCATACCCGAACAGCTCGCTCTCGATCAGCGTTTCCGGAAGCGAGGCGCAATTGATGCATACAAGGGGAGCGGACCTCCGGTTGCTGTAATAGTGGATTGCCCGCGCGATCAATTCTTTTCCCGCGCCGCTCTCGCCCCGTATCAGAACATTGGCGTCCGTTTCCGCAAGATGATTCAGAATATCCATGATCTCCATCATTTTGGGATCGCGGCATACTATCACCAGGTTTTCCTGTATCACCTTCTCCAGTGAAGCGTTCTTTTCCTCCATTGTCCTGTATTGATTCAGGTTGCGCTGGATCACGCCTATATGATTCGCAATAGATGACACAAAGTCCAGGTTTATCTTGTCAAAAGGCTTCCGGGTATGGGGATTGTCCATGTACATCATTCCCAGAAGATCCCGCTCGAAAAGTATCGGTATGCCCATGATCATCGGTTTGACGCTCGAGGATGACGTGTCGTCATCCATGTCCTCTTCGGTGAAAAGATAGGGAAATCTTTCCTTTTCGATGCAATACAACGCCTGTTGATGAACCGGGTAGGTTTCGTCAAAGGATTTTATGTTGATGGCGGGATTGATCATGCTGAGTTCGGGATTGAAACGCCCCTGAATCCGATCATAACTGAAAAAAACGATGCGATCCATTCCCAGGGAAACCAGCAGAACCTGCCCCACGCGTTGGTATATATTCGTGAGATCCTTGATCGTGTTCAAATCGGTTATCAGTTTGTATATGGTGCGGAGCTGGAGATGGGCGTTTTTGAGAGATTCCCCCTGGTCTTCCACAGGTTTCGTGAAAATCTCCGTGGGTTGTCCCATCGGATGCGCGGCGAGAAGCGCCCGCTTCTCGATCCTGACCCGCCTTTGCGCCGGTTCAAGATGGTCTGTTTCAGATTCGCCTTCCCGGAATAAGAGAATCGTTTCCCCCATCTTTATCTCATCCCCATCCATCAGAAAGATACGGTTGATCGGCAGATCGTTTACGTAGCTTCCATTCGAACTTCCCAGGTCCACGAGCGATGTCAAATCACGATCGAGCCGGATGACCTGGGCGTGGATGCGGGAAATGTTTTTGTCCTCCAGGACGATATCCGATGTATCCCCCCGACCAATTGTGGTAGTTCTTTTGGTCAGAGGGAAAACGCTGGCTTTGCTCTCTCCCTTTTGCAAAACAAGATAAGGCATTATTCAATTACTCCCTTCGTTATCCCGAAACACATTGAACTATGCGATATTCCGGGGGATTCTGTAAAGACAAAATGTTACCAAAAATGTATGTTGCATTTTTCCGAAGGCTTTCATAGGTTCTATTTCAAATTTATCGGGGAAAAACTTGAATTGACGCTTAATTTTGGAACAGATAACGTCTATTTTGTACCGGAAGGCGGGAACCTCCGCATCTTTGATATTTATCAGATGAGACGCCTCGAACTGGACATTGCCGGATGGAACCTTTATTTTAATTTCCAGAAGTTCGACCAGATCGATAACGCCGTGCGTACAGCGCTGGCCGCATGGGGAAAAAACAATAAAAATCCCGAAATCAGCGAAAATGCCATCAGGACCGTAGATTCTTTCCTCCAGAATTTTCCCCGTAATCCCTATCCCGGCGAAAACCATTTCCCCATAGATCAGAAATTTTCCCCCCAGGCGATTTCAATGTGGATTCGCTGTTCCGATACCGCCCAGGAGTCTTTTTTCATCGAGGATTACAGGGAATCCACCCCTATCCCATCCCATCCCATTTCTTTCCCTGTTATAGGTTCGGTTTTTCTGTCTCGAATCGGGGATTTCGAATTTAACGTTCATGAGGATTGCGGCTCCGATGGTTTCTTCCTTCAAATGCCTGATCCTTCCTGCATCAGGGATTATCCGTTGTCTCCCGATCAAATCCTGCCCCTCGATGAAGAGTTCTTCGGATCCTTCGGTTCCAGTGGTTTGGGAAGAATGGTCAACCTGACTTACGATGCAAAAGTCTGTGAAGAAAATCTGGGTTGCACGCCCCTTTTCAGAATCGGGGAAAATTTCTTCGTCACCCTTTACTTCCATCTGGCGACAAATGCGGAATTCGATGTCTTGTTCAGAATCCCCGAACGAAAGACAAGATATATTCGTTCCGTTTTATCCGAATTGGGATTCGAAAAATATTCAGAATACCGGGAGAATGTCGTCTATAAAAGAGGGGAATCCATCCTCCACTTTTACTCGAATGCAGCAGGGAAGGAATCCTTCAGCATGCCGTTTCTGCCTTGTTTCATCCTGATCACGCTCCATGAAGGAAGCCGGGACCCTGCCGCCCGTTCCAGGTTAATGGCGGAATTTCTCCCCAGAATTTCAAAATGGTGATCTCTAAAAAAATCCCGGGATTCTTCGATCCGTCCGTCTTTGTCACTTCCACCCTGATCGTGTTGAATGGGGGCGTTTTTACCGGCTTGATGGTCTCCGGCGGAATTGACGCATCCTCTCTTCTCCGTTTCGGGGCTCAATACGGACCCCTTATTTGGCAGGGGGAATACTGGCGCATCCTCACCACTATATTTCTTCATTTCAACCTGCTCCATCTCCTGTTCAATATGTACGCCCTGTATATCCTGGGCGGCGTCGTGGAACCCATCCTCGGGGCGAGGCGCTTTTTCTCTTTATATCTTTTTTCCGGCCTAGCGGGAAGTATCGTTTCTATATCCTTCAACCCTGATTTTATCAGCGTGGGCGCCTCGGGCGCGGTGTTCGGCGCCGCAGGCGCCTCCCTGGCGCTCTGGTTCTACGAACCCCGCCCCTTGCGAAAAAAATTCCTGGAACCCTCCGGATTCTTCCTTCTCGCCTTCGTGGTTTACAACGTCATCTTCGGCTTCGTTCAATCCGGCATCGACAATGCGGCGCATATCGGAGGCTTGTTCACCGGAACAGCCCTCGGCTATTATTTCATTGTTCGCGTAAAGGATGATGCGCGTCGGCTCCCTTTCGCCAGAATACTCTATCTCCTTTTCTCGTTTTTTTTCGCTTTATCGGTCTTGTATTCCATGCGCCCCATCTTCAATCCCGGATGGCATGTCTGGTATGCGGAACAACTCTATAACCTCGGAGAGATGGAACTGGCTGAAAAATCCTACAGGCGCGCGGTAGAGATGAGACCGCGGAACGCCATCTACAGGAGGGAACTTGGGCGGTTCCTGATCCTCGAGGGCGAACCGGATAACGCCCTCCGGGAATTCAACGCCGCCATCCCATCAGCGGGAGATCAGGGCTTGCTTTCTTATCTATCCGGCGTCGCCGCCCTCGCCATGAATGATGAGAAAATCCTTTGGGATTGCTATTCCCGCGCCAGAAAAAATGGATATTTCAATCACCGCATCCTGATTCTTCTCGGAAATTATTATTCCTTGATAGAACAGTGGGATAACGCCCTCGACGCCTTCCTGCGCGCTATTCGCCTCGATCCGAATGATCCCATGAGTTATCAGGCGCTTCTTTTTCATCTGACCCGTTATGGGGAAGAAGAGAATAGGGAACGATTGGAATATATCCGGAAAGAAATCAATCAGGGCGAAACCTCTTCCACGCTCCATCTCAGGTTCCTCGGCGCTTATTACCGGCATTTCCGCAGATTCGACCTCGCCCTCGAATCTTATGAGAAAGCCCGCGATAAACTGGTGGAAAACAGGTTCATCAGTTTTGACATTGCGTACTGCCTTTATAAAATGAACCGGCTCGAAGAGGCGGAAAGGGAAATCAACCTGCTTCTCGCTTCGTTCCCCGATACAAGCCTCCCGGAATTGAACCTCCCCAAAAATATCATCCTGATGATGAAGATCAAAATAGTCAAAGATCAAAGGAAAGATTCACTGGCGAAGTCCCTGAGATGGGAAATTGAAGAAAACTATCGCGCCGTACTGAAAAAGGAAAGAAATATGACTATTTTGAACAACCTCGCTTACCATCTTGCCGAAGAAAATTACAAAATCGATGAAGCCGTTGAAATGGCGCGCGAAGCAGCGCAAAAAAATCCCGCCGCTTATGTTCTTGATACCCTTGCCTGGTGTTATTTCAGAAAGGGACGCTATCCCGAGGCTCTCGAAGCCATGAACCATGCCATCGACAGGATGAAAAAAGACAGACTCCTTAAATACGCCATGACGCACCTCGATGGAACCCCTGAAATCCTGGCTCCCGACGATGGCGATCGCGAATATTTCTATCATCTTGGCGCCATTCTCGCAGCCATGGGGAAAAAGAAAGAAGCCTCAGCATCCCTCGAAAAGGCGCTCCGGAATCACGCCGATTTCGACGATTATGAAAAAGCCCGCGATCTCCATTCCCGGATAGAAAATAAAAATGTCAACTATCAGCAATCTCTTCTGGAATAAGGCGGGGGAGAATATATTTACATGGATAGTCTGGATAGTCAGGATAAAATCAAATTTATGTTTCCACCGAAAAAAGGGCGCCCCTTACTTTTTCAGAAACAGTTCCTTTTCCTTGCCTTTGTCTTTGACCATCACGGATTGCGGTTTGATGTCGATTATGGTCATTTCAGGAAATTTGGACGACTTGTCTCCGATTTTCAATACTTCCTCGCCTAAAAGGATCATTCTTCTTTTAGGCTCCTTGGAATACATGATGGCGGAAACGATGTCGCCAGGGGGGACGCTTTTGAGTGCGGGAGTTTTGGTCGTTGCTGCGTCTTTGGCAACAACAGGCGTCGCTACTTTCGTCGCAGCGGCCGGCTCATCGCCTATTATGAGCTTCGCCTTCTGCTCTTTCCCTTGAAGGGTTGATAAAAGTCCACCGGTAATCACAAGAAATACCACCAAAATTCTGAACGCCTTGAAAAAAGACATATTCTATTACCTCCATCAAGAAAGTAAACAGGATACTAAATCATCTCAGGAACAACTTCAATGTTTTTTTGAAATTATTTATGTTATACGTTATTGAAAGATTTCGAGTTTTTCAATTATGTCCATGTCCCCTTTCAGGGAGTTGTCATCTGTAATATAAAAATATCCTGTCGTGAAATCCATATCATGGATTCCGGACGCTTTCATCTCGCCGTTTACGGAAACGATAAAACGGCTTCCTGTCAGGGTGATTTCCAGATCGTACGGCTTGCCTCTTTCAAGTCCCGTTATCTCTGAAAGCGTCTTTCCGACGCCTCCTCCGAAGTCTCTTTGCGCCTTCAGAAAATCGGCATTGGAATTATCCGCTGTTTCCTTGTTGTAAATCAGGAGACGGATGAAATCCTCGCGGTTCCAGGGATTCTGAACCGTATATAGCTTCTTGACAAGCCAGAATCCCAGCTCGCTCCATGCGTTTTTGGCGTTATGAATATAACGTATCCTGAGCGTAAGGGGAGATTCCCCCCAGTCAAATTCCTTCTTGAGCGCCAAGCCGAACCATTCGTCTCCTATTCCTCCCTCCAGTTCCAGTACGCCGTTCTTTGTTTCCATCCTGTTGAATGGTTCAATGGATCCGATTCGATGCCATTCTTCGGTGAGATCGGATTTCGAGAAATCAGCCTTGAAAATAAGGGTATCCCCCGGTTTTATCGCCGCCTCATCCTTTTCCTTTACGCCCGTCCCCTTCATGGCTCCGATTTCGAGCGTCATGGCGTAGATGAAAAGATCCTGCGAAGCGGGGAGTATGATTCCTTTGATATTTCTATCGCTTTTAATGGGGATGGTATGCAGGTATATAGAAGGCTCCGCATCGAAGACGTCCCCTCCGAAACTGTGCCTGTGGGTTGCCTTGATTACGGGTACATCGCCGAACTGCGGCTCGCCGCACCAATCCGAAATCTGAAGGGCAAGGGGAATCGTGCTTCCATCATCCTGAACGATTGCCCCATCGAGTTCCTTGTTTCCGTTTATCGCCGTTGTCAGAAGATGCAGGGCGGCGTATCGATCCGGCTTGAAGGATATCTTCTGTCCCTCCACCCGGATCGTATTGTTCATGCCGTCCGTTTTATCCGGAATATAAAATCGCGCTCCGAGAATCTCTTTTATCCCGGGTTCGGGAAAAAATTCCGCCGGAAAACTGAAGGAACCCCCGCTTTGTCGCATGTCATCCGTATGAGAGTTGAAACTGAGCGTATCGGCATTGAAATGGTTCCTCAGGTCAACCGGAAGAACATCTTCGAGAATTTCGTAATCTTTTATGATGAGTTGCATATCCTTTTTGATTTCCGTTTCACCTATCAATATCTTTGCCGCGATATCAAAACTCTCCCGGGAAGGTTTTGGGGGAATAACCACATCAAAACGGAACTCGATCCGGGATGTCTGATCTATCTTGAACATCCGGGCAAGTTCCGGCAATTGCCCCGGCAGTTCGAATCCATGGGAAAGGACGCATTTTCCTTCCAGAAGGGAATGGGACAGATTCGTCACCCCGATGGAAAGAGGGAGGGTTGTTCCGGGTTTGGCGTAAATCAGATGGGGGAGCGAATCGAATTCCAGGGAGGATTCGGAAAATATCTGAATGGGAATCGAGTGCGATACGGTATCCTGATCCGCGCCTGCGGCCTTCCAGTAAACCGCTTCATGAATGGTTACCCCATCTTTCATGGAAGTGGGCGAGTTAGATTGGATCGAATACCGGGATTCGAAAGAAAAGCCTTGTTGAAGATTTTTGAATTCCGTGCCTCCTCTGCTCATCCATTTCCAGCGCGCAGGAAGGTTCTCATAAACAATTCTTCCGGAAATCGGAGTCTCAAAGGGATTGATCACTTTGACGTAAAACATGCAGCTGTCTCCCATGTATATCCTTGTTTTATCCGTTCGGGATTCTATGATCGGCTCGGAATATAAATCCGACTTTGAAATGACGATGGAATACGCGGTTCGGGGTTCCAGATTGACATTGAATTTTGTTTCCTCTTTGTTTGCGGAAAGGAAAAACGCCCCATAGCACTCTCGCTGGTTTCCGTTTAATTTTTCTATCCGCACGATTCTGTTTTCCCCAATGGGTTTCAAATGAATCCTGAGATCGATCGGATGACTCTTTTCCTGTTCCCTCGAGAATATTACCAGGTTGATTTTTCCTTTATCCTGCAGACAGGACCCGGTCATGAGGATATTTTCATTCGGCGGCGCCGGCGTCTCGATTCTGTCACCCTCCAGGTTCCTGAATATCCAGTATGCCCAGTAATTATGCGGGATGATCCCGCCATCCGGATAGAGAAGACCAAAATTACGGCTCCCTTCTCCATAAGCTATTGCGCAGAATTGATGAAATCCCTCCAGAATCCCCTCCAGGTTCATCAGGGCAAACTGCCTTTCCATAAGATAAGCGTTTTTGTCCATCTCAGGTATGGATATGTTGTCCGATTCCGTGATCATCATCCGGAGGTCTTTCTTTCCCGTCGCCTCCCGCGCATAATTCACCCATGACTCGATCTGTATTTTCATCTCATGCGCGTTCTTCCCGTAAATGTGATATGTGAGAAAATCCACATTTTTCCCGCAATGTTTTACAAAATCCTTCAGGAAGATGGGACTTCCATTCAATACGCTCGGTCCCCCCACGAGAACCCCCGGATAATTCTTATGAATCCTTTCCGCAACATTGTTGAACAACTTGTAATACTGAAACCGATCCCCGGACCAGTATAATCCGTACTCGCCCGGCTCGTTCCATATCTCCGCATATTTGACGATCGGTTTGTAATCGGGGCTGGCGCCATTGCCGTTGAAACGCTCCAGAACGGCGCACGCGTATTCCGACCATTCGTCATAATTTGTGGGCGGCGCAGTTACGCTTTTATTCTCTCCAAGCCAGAAGGAATTGTAACAGAAGAGAATCACCGGCTCCATACCCTGTTCCCTGATCTCTTCTATGAATTCCCTGCTGTCCTTTTTCACGCCGAACATCTCCTTCAACCGGAAACCCTCCCAGTTGAAATGAAAGGGATCGCTGTCGTCATTCGTCGGTTCCACATCGTTTATTCCCGC
This sequence comes from Candidatus Sumerlaeota bacterium, assembly GCA_016931135.1. Lineage (GTDB taxonomy): Bacteria > Sumerlaeota > Sumerlaeia > MWCT01 > MWCT01 > JAFGFK01. Next base: position 12,564 of record JAFGFK010000196.1, read on the forward strand.
CCCTAACCTTACATACGTTCCCTTCAGATTGAGCGTTTTATACGTCTCGATCGCCGTTTCATTGCCCTTTTTCATCACTTCATCATATCCCACGATGCTGAATAGGCTTCTGTCAATATTTCCCTTGATCCGGCTTGTATCGATTGTAATAGTTTGCGCATTGCCTTGAGAAACGAGGGATTGGATTACAAGAATCAAAAAGAACGATATAACGCGGACTTTATATATGTTTTTCATAAATCCTTTTCGCTCCTTTCTCCGGGATTATATACTGGTTTAAACATAGAACGATAGATCGAGAAACGCAAGATTGAAATAACAGTTTTTTCTGTTGAATGACCGATCACAATTCACAAGGAGAGGGTTATCATGAAATCGCGCATCCTTTTGTCCGCTTTTGTTCTTGTTTTTTTTCTTTTTGGTTCAACGGCTTTTAGCCTTGAAAAGGAGCCCCTCCGGGAAATTCGCGAAAAAGTCGGGGATATGGAATTCCGCCTGCATCATCAAAATGGCGTGAACCTCGATGTTTTCGGCGTTCCTATGCTTCATCACAGCTATCTTGTCGCCATCTCCCCGGGATGGAGCGATTATTTTTATACCTCCACGCGCGATCTCGATCTCTCGAACGATGTCAGAGTCGAATCCTTCAAAGGGGGAAAGAAAATCACGATTATACATGAAAAACCATCCGATCTTCCCCCTTTCAAGGGATGCGAGATCATAACGCTTCTTCCTGATAATACTTATTCCGTTGCGATCGAATTTACATTCTCAGGGCGGCAAAAAGCCCTTTATGAATGGCGCATTGGGGGAGTCAACGCCTTTCCTCTTATGGGGCGCTCCTTTACAGCGTCTGATGATGGCGTTACAACGAAAGGCGTCCTTCCTATCCAGGCTGAATATGAAGATTTCTCGAAAAGCATGGTTTCCCGGGGATTTAAAAATATCAGCATCGATTCCCTTCTGGGCAAAATTGAAATAACCGCTTCCCCTGTTTCCAATGTTGTCTTTTTCGATTACAGGAAAAGCCCCTGGGCTGTTTCCAATGAACCCTGTTTCTGGCTCGGTATCCTTGAAAATCCCTTGAAGAAAAATAAAAAATATTCCCACTCCGTATCACTCCGTTTCCCTCAAAAACTCGAACAGGGAAAGTCGATATCCGTATCAGTTTCCCTTCCTGTTTCCCCCATGGAAAAGGTTCAGGTTCCGTTCTCTGATTCCCCCTTTATCATTCCCGCGCCGAAACAATATGAATCCCTCGATCTGCTTTTTCCCTTGAGTTCCAGTACGAAGATTCATATCGGGAAAGATCCAACCCCCGGATTGGAAAACGCCCTTTCCTTTTTTCTCGAAGATTTGAAAGACCTGTATAGCGTCGAGCCCCGGGTTCTCCGGGAGGAATTCCCCGGTGGCAAAACCCCCATGAATCTGGTCATCATCGGGAAAATGCCCCAGTATCAGGACCTTTGCAATATCTGCGATAATTTCAATCTCCGGATTCCCGATAAAAAACAAGGATATTCCCTTTTCGTTCATGATGACTTCGCCTGCATCGGTTCTCATTCTGATCAGGGTATATTTTATGGATTCACCACTTTGGTTCAGCTCATAAAATTCATGGAAAAAGGGGCGTTTCTCAAAGGCGCGGAGATTGTGGATTGGCCATCCGTCGATTTCCGAGGCGTTCATTTTCTCTCCGGAAAAGACGCCGGAGACCAGATCTCGAAAGCGGTTCGCAACCTCCTGGCGCGCTTCAAAATGAATACCCTCGTGTGGGAGTGCGAGTACATAATCTGGGATTCCCATCCCGAGATCGCCCATCCACAGTTCGGCATGACAAAAGACGACGCCCGTAAGGTGATCCGGGCGGCAGACGCCAATTTCGTGGAGATCATCCCCCTTATCCAATCCCTGGGGCACTCGGAATGGATTTTCGCAAACAGGCGGAACCTGGAACTCGCAGAAGACCCTGACGCCCCTTACGCCTATTGCCCCACGAATCCGGAAACCTACAAGTTCATCTTCAGCGTTTACCAGGAAGCCCTGGATTTCTTCAAACCGCGCGCCTTTCATATAGGCCATGATGAAGTTACCAATGAAGGACGCTTCCCCTATCGGAGCAAATCCAGCGGCAAAACAGTAACAGACCTGATCATGGAAGACGCCCTGAAACTGCATTCCTGGTTTTCGCGGAAAAATGTCAGGGTGATGCTGTGGGGCGATATGTTTCTCTATGCGACCGAGGGGAGCGGCGCCTGTTTGGCGCCCAGCCTCGAGGATGCTCGATTACGCAGGGCTTTGCTTCCGAAGGACGTCTTGATCGCGGATTGGCACTACGATGCGGTGGAACCCGCGAAATACAAATCCCTCAAGCTCTTTAAAGATGAGGGATTCGAGGCGGTTGGCGCGCCCTGGTATAATCCCTATAATATCCGCAACCTGGCAAGAGCCTGCATCCAATACAAGGCAAAAGGGCTTCTCCAAACCACCTGGGCGGGTTTCAACTTCAAGATCGATGATAATGAGGAATCCTGGTTTCAATACTGGGCGTATATTCTCGCTGCGCATTACGCCTGGAGCGGCGCGGATACCCCGGTGGATGAACTTCCCTTCCGGGCGCAAAGCGTCTTCCGCGATCTGTGGATGGAAAGAAAACCCGTGAAAGAAAAACAAGACGGTTTCATGCTCGATCTGCGGGATGCGCGTAATATAAATCTCGAAGACAATGAAAACAGAACAGGCTGGCTCGGTTATGGTCCTGATTTCGATCTCTCTTCATTTCCCCTGGGGAAGATTCTCCTGAATGATACCTTCTTTCTCGTTCAGAAAAATGCAAAAGGGGAGGCTGCGGTTTCTCTTTCGGGAAAATTTCATACAGGCATTTCCTATCCTGAAACCATGGAATTGAAAGTTCCCGAAATCGAAGCTCGGGAGATTTCTTTTCTTTTAACCGCCAGCTTCAGAACCCGGGTCTCCACCAGGGCGGGAGATATTATAATCCGGTACCAGGATAGCTCATCGGAGAAAATCGACCTTGTTTATGGGAAAACCATCTTTACCTTTACCGACGCCAACATAGGGGAAAAGGCGCGGATCGCGTGGGAAGGGAAAAGCCGAAAAGGCGATTCCCTCTATATTCATGAACTGGAATGGCTCAATCCCTATCCGGAAAAAAAGATATCATCCATTACCCTGAAGAGTTCCGGAAGTGAAGCCGCGCCCATCCTTCTGGCAGTTACCGGTAAAAAGTAAAAGGAAGGGCGCACATCAGTTTTCCGATTGTTATTCAACTCAGACGGGGTCAAACCCTATAAAAATCCTGTATGCGCATCCAGACTCTATACCGGGAGCGCAGGATGATTCCTGCGG
>JAFGFK010000197.1 GCA_016931135.1 Candidatus Sumerlaeota bacterium
GCCTTTTCATCCGGAACCCCGTCCACATCGATCGTGAAACCCGCGCTCCCTGTTCTTTGGGTTGTCGTGACGTTGCGAATGACGCCGCGTCCATCGACGAATCGGTATTGAATCCCACGCCCAAGGCTTTCCTGTTCTCCTGAAACATGACCATCGATCGCCCAGTATCCGGCTCTTGGTATATCCACCACCCATACTGCACAGGAATCAATCGGAAAACTTGCAGCAGGATAATGACGGGCGCTGCCTTGATAGCTTGTTCCTGAAACATGCGTGCTCCACGCCCCAGCGTCATCATAATCAAGGCTTGTCGGTTCGCTGTCCACGATCACCTCTGTTACAGTAGATAAAGGTTCAACCACTGGCGGCTTGGGCTCTTTGGGAATGGATGATGCGGATATCTTTCCTGTGGTTGATGTAACAGTAACTGTTCCGGTTGTCATATCGCTCTGGTTGTTCCAGTTATCATAAGATAAAGCCGCATAATACAAAGCACCTGTTTCGGAGGTATCATCATCAAAAGAGAATGTTTCGCGGGCAGAATCCATGTCCCACCATTCCATGATCATGTTTTCGTAATAAAGCCTGATGGGAAGTGATTTATCCCTGTAGAGGCGGTAATGAACCGGCAGATCGCCATCAGGCGCAGGCGCGGGGCGCGTAAAAACTATATGCGGTATGTTTTCCGAGAGTGTAACGGCAAAGCTGGAAGGAGGATTGGGGGGGATGGTTTCCTCATTTGTTTTATGCGGGATAAAGGGAACCGGCGCCCAGCCATCCATGGGTCCTTCCGGATTGAAAAGATACTCCGCCTGGGAGGGATCGCCGTTATAAACGAATTCGTGCCGGAAAAAATTGAATCCATCTGCCTTCCTGCTGTGGCTCCTTAATGAATCCACAACATTGACAATTTCAGAAGGCGCAGGCAAAAGATAATTCCCGATCGCCGCGATTACAGGAATCTTGTTTTCATCTCCGTTCTGCTTCAGCTTATTTATACATTTCTCCCAGTTGGTGACTGTTCCTGAGGCTGAACTGGAATAACAGCTGGGATGTAACGCATCGATGGCGCCGTGCGCCACCCACCAGTTATAACCGCATCCCAGGTATTCGACCGGATCCGTAAACTTGATCAGAAAAGCCGATACCTCCACCCAGGGTTTTTCCAACATGGTTTGCGTATGAATCCTTTGTACAAGCCTTGCGAGCTGATCGCGCCGCCATGCCTTGTAAACCTCATCCAGCTGCCCCTGGGTATTGTCCGTATCGTAGTTCCATCCGGTTTGCGACAAAAACATCGATTTGGCAACTGGATCATAACCTGAATCCTGATCGATCAAGCGAATGTAATCGAAATGAATGCCGTCAATATCGTAATTCCGCACGATATCCATGAAGACATCGTAAACATAATCCTGAACTTCCGGAATTCCCGGATCGAGCGGCGCGTCATCAGAGTAAGTATAGGTAATTCCCGCCCGGTTTTCCGTGATCCATTCCTTGTGCGCGTTGTAAACATGATCCGGGCTTGGGGGATTCCACGAACGGTTCCATGTATTGAAAGTCGTACACCAGGCATGAACCTCTCGCGGGGGATCGGCGTTATGGAGCCGGTCGATGAAAAATTGCAGCACATCGAGATCGGAAGGTGAGAGGGAATAGAGTTGTCCTCGCGGTTCCGGGTTGGGGTATGTCGTGTCTTCCCGGTTGGGATAATAACTTGCATCCCCTCGGGCGCGCACCTGCACAAAAACCGCATTGATATTACTTGATAGGACATTATCGACGATCTGCTGGCATGAAGACTGCGTATTCACCTCGAACGAGGCGCAATACACCGCCCGCATCTCCGGCGCATCCAGGGCAATGGCATGATGAACGAGAAATAAATTTATAAAGAATAGCGCATAAATTTTCAATTTCAAATATCTCAATTCTCAATTCTCAATTCTCAATTCTCAATTCTCAATTTACAATTTACAATTCTCAATTCTCATTTTAAATTTTTCATTTATCATTTATCATTTTTCATTGTAATCTCTCTATCACGATCTTGATGTGTTTATCTTTTTCCTTATTGAAGGCGCGAATGGCTTCCGGAAGTTGTTCCAGAGCCATGGTGGTGGTTACGAGCGTTTTATAATCGATCAATCCTGCCTCGATGATCTTTACCGCCCGATCCATTGTATTGGGAGGCATCTTGGAACCAATGATCATCAACTCTTTTGCGAACATTTCGTAGGGAGAGATCACCAGTTTTTCCCCTTCCGGCGCTACGCCGAAAATCATGAACTTTCCCCCCTTTTTCAGAAGGGGCAACGCCTCCTGCATCGCCTTCGATGATCCTGTGGCGTCTATGATACAGTCGAAACCCGAGGGTTCCAGTTCCTTCGCCTCTTTCCCCCAATCGGGGTTTTGGGAGTTGATGATAAAGTCCGCCCCGATCTTTTTTGCGGCTTCCAGGCGTTCCGGAACAATATCGGTTTGAACCAGGCGCGTGATCACGCTTCGTTTGACGAGTTCTGTCCACAGAAGCCCCACGCAGCCCGCGCCAAGAATAAGAACCGCGCTTCCGGCTTTCATTTCGAGCCTGTCATAGCCATTTATAACGCAGGCAAGGGTTTCCACCAGGATTCCGGCGCGATTGTCCATCTCTTGCGAAACCGGATACAAGTGCGAACGCGGAACAGTGGTATAGGGCGCAAAACCGCCGATGCGGGCATAACCGATGATGGTGGGGGAGGGGCAGAGGTTTGTTTTTCCGCTCTGGCAAAAGGGGCACGCCCCGCACCCGATCACAGGGTCCACGCAAACCTTCTGCCCTGTTTTCAAGGGGGGGATGCCGGGGCTGTTTTCCACAACCTCGCCGATGATTTCATGCCCCAAAACCTGAGGCGGTTTGGCAAGAGGAACATCTCCGGCAAATATATGGCAATCCGTTCCGCAAACCCCGCATCCGAGAACCCGGATCAGAACCTCGCCTGATTTCGGCTTCGGATCCGGAATTTCCCGGATTTCGATATGATTCGGTTTTGTCCATACAGCAGCTTTCATATTTAAAGCCCAACCTTTCTTTATCTTTCTTAACTTCAGGAATATGAATGATTAATATATCGATCTCTTGTTTGTCAATTGCATATTGCATTAAATCCAGGGCTTATTATCGTAATGTTGTATGGTTTTATTTCTTATTTGAGCGAAGAATTGAAAAAAATGTCGAATTATTATAAAAATACCCTTGACAAAATCGAAACATGAAACCATGAATATATCAGTTTTTTGTTGAATATGTTTTGAAGTTTGAAAATCAGATTATGCGTAGGAAAGGGGGTGGGAAGTCTTAAAGCATCAAAGCAAAAGATTTTTTCTTGCCTTTTAAATCAATCAAAAAGAAACCTTTAGGTTTCAAAAATTCGTCAGAAAGGATGAATAACCATGAAAAAAGTATTTTTAGCCCTGATCGCGCTTACCCTTATGATAGGGTCAGCCAACGCCATTATTACCGAACTGGTTCTTAATGGAGACTTGGAAGCATGGACTGGCGACGTTCCTGATAACTGGGACATGACCAACAGGGACCCGGATGGAAATGTCAACGCCACTCCGGCATATACGATATCCATTGAAACAAGCGAACTTCATGCGGGAACCGCGGGAACAAAAGCCCTGAAATGCTCCCGTCCATCCAGCGATTACACCTATCGCTACTTCGCCTTTACGAACGTGATTCAACCGGTAAAAGCGGGTACCAACGCCAATTTCAGCGGATGGCTGAAGGGCGCAAATTGCCGTTGCTACCGCGCAAGAAGCGAAGACTCCGGGGTTACCTGGTTAGTATCCAACGCCACGCCTTTTGGTGCTCACAATGGTTCTGCGGGTTGGACCGAGGTTACTCAAATTATTGACAATTTGAATGATCCCGCTACCATATATAAGATCGCCTTCCACACCTTTTCCGGCGATGGCTGGATTGACGATATCAGCGTAATCGGCGACGATGGGACGCCTTCTCCCCTCTCCGCAACCGTGAATCCCCCAACAACCTACCATATCACCAGGACGCAGACCATTGAGGCGATTCCAATGGGCGGAAGCGAAACCTACACGAAAGTCGAGTTCGACATCAACAACGACGGAACAATTGATGGAACTGACTTAGAGGCGCCCTTTTTATATGAATGGGATACCGCAACATCGGAAAGCGGAAAAGCCGTTATCCCCGTGAAACTCATCGTTTATGATAACACCCCGGCTTCCGGCTTCTCGGTTTTCAGTTATACGGTGGATAACCGCAGAGGAGGCCGCGTGGACTGCATGGAAAACGGCGGTTTCGATTACTGGCAAGGCGATATGCCCGATGGTTGGAAATTACACCAGCCCAGCGCCGCCACTTATGGTCCTGATACGGATGTTCCTGAGGGTGGCGCTGCCCCCTCTCTCCAAGTTACTTTTCCCAGTTTTGACAACGCCAATCGTTACACCCTGATCTGGAAAGGCTTTCAAAATCCTCCAAACGATGATAGCTTCGTCTATGAAGATCATCAGGTATGCTACTGGGGCAAGGGACTCAACTGCGGGCTCCGTTACTGGACAGGAACGGACGGCCTTACATGGACCGATACGGGTCTCCAGGCCGCATCCACAGGAGTTGAAGGCTGGCTTTACGCAATTGGCTCTGTGAGAGCGACCCTGGGCGCGCTGAACGAATGGCAAACCATCAGTACGGTCAATATGGAGTTAAAGATTCTCTTCGACGACATCAAATGGATGGCGACTCCACCGGTTGCCCCTACGCCTACTCCTACTCCTACTCCTACCCCGCAATCCGTTACAACCAGATGGGACATCTATGAATAATCTGTAATCTCATATCGAAACCCAAAAGGGGATGCGCTCAAACCGCATCCCCTTTTTCATTTTATAACGATTTGGAGTGCGGTAGCCACGCTACCGCCTTTTTCTTAGAGAGTTGTCTATTTGATTGGTTATGTCCCGTATGGCGCTAAGTTAAGGAGTAAAGGGGGATCAAATCCTATAAAAATCCTGTATGCGAATCCTGACTCTATTCCGGGAATGCGGGATCATTCTCTATAAAAATCCATCATAATTGGTATCTGTTATGATGGGAAGCATGGAAAGCATTCTGCATTTTTACCATCCGTATCACGCCCAAGGCGTGAGGAGGATGGCCGCAATCTAAAATCCGCATTCCCAAATCAAAAATATTCCATCACCCGATCGGTTTGATACAATTCCCGTAGCAATTTCCTTTTATGGAAAAGCATGTAATCAAAGGATAATTGTTCCTGAACCTCCTCGAACGGCTTGGGGCATTGTTTTTTGCGGCTCAAGACATGAACGATCAGGAATTCCTTTCCAGCAGCCAGAGGACCGGCAATCCCGCCTTCGGGAACATCCTTGATTCCCATCTCCAGAATGCGCCCTAAATTGTCTTCCGGCATTGCCTTATCCTTCAACTCCCATCGAACGCCGGGAATTTTCTGGGAAAGGATTCGTGCGTTGTTAACACTCGGTGCTTTTTCATACGATTCTTTCAAACGAAGAGCCGCCTGGAAATCCGGTCTCTTTGCGCTCCTCTTGATATAGGCGTTTCGCGCATCCAGGCTTGCATCGCGGGGACAATAGATAATGAGCAGTGTGACAATATCCGGATTGGGAAAGGCAACCTCCCCTTTTTCCCGGTAAAATGTTTTAAGAGATTCTGGATCAGTGGGAAGTCGATTTAATTGTTCCTTTACATAATGATCCACAAGCCAGGCATTACTGTGCGCCTTAGCCAGAAACAGGTACTCCGGCGATTTTCGGACTTCCTCTGCCTTTGAGCTGCGATTAATCAAATCATCTTCAAAGGCATGTTTTGTCATGGCATCATAAAATCTCGGATCCTGGGGATTACCAGAGTAATGGGGAAGGCGTTTCAGAACCTGATCGAATGTCAATTTATAATCCCCAAACCGGTAAGCGATCTGTTCCAGTCCCTTTGTACTGGCATGATCGTATCTGAACACATCCGGTTTCAATAAATCTTTTTGCGATTTGTAAAAAGACTCAATCTCGCTGCGGTATTTCTCTGTTATTAAACGTCTTGAAATGGAATCCCCGTAAAATTCTTCGGGTTTGGTATCAAGGGTGTATTTTTTATATAGTTTCCCGAAGAGAAATCCATCCGAAACCTCCACAGGACCGAAAAAAGGATCTGCAGGACTTGCCTTCAGAAAGATGTCGAACTCCCAATCCGGGATATTCCCTCGATACACTGTTCCCAGGGAACCGTCATATTCGATGCCAATGCCTTGATAATAATTCATAGCAACCCTTTGAAAATCATCCTTTTCCAGCTGTTTCTGGATGTTTTTGAGGACTCTCAGGGTTTCTGTGCTTTTTTTGTCATCCCCTTCCACGAATATCTCCCATCCAAAAACCATTTTCCGGGTTGAAAATCGCTCAGAATGAGCATTAAGAAATTGTTTTATCTCTTCCCCTGGGATCGTTATTCCGTATTGCAAGCGATATCGGAAAACCATGGGAATTGTCATAAGATCAAAGGTTTTCTGATCATAGTCTTTCGCAAAAGGGGCTTTGTCAAGATTCAATCTCCCGACAATTTCCTCCTCCCTTGCAATATCGTCCATAAAAGCTTGAATGGTTTCAGCGTCGTTGAGGGTATAGCGAAATGCAATGCCTGAGTCCACCAGATTAAGCGTTGTAAAATAGATGCGGAAAAAATCCTGAACTGCTTCAATCGAGTGGGTTCTGGGAGTGGGTATGGGCGGATCGAAGGATATCGAATGTACAGGCGCCAGGAGCAGGATGCAAAGAAAAACTATCCCACAAAACGCCGCTGATGAAGCGCGGATGTTCCCTTTGATAGTTTGGAATATCTTCAACCTGATAAAAGTTTTCACAATTCCTTTCATGAGACGCCCTCCTGAAAAAACTGAATAACCTAATATTGAAATATAGATCGAAAAGTCAAGGGCGTATCTTGACTCCGTTACCAGGAATGAAGAATAGTTGTGCGGGGTCATTCTCTATAAAAATCCTTCACAAATGTTATTATATCTGGTATCATTGAAAGTGTTGAATTTCTTTTTAGGCGTATCATCCGGGGAAATATCCGGTTTTTTATAGGGATTGACCCCCGATTTCGGGATGTTTTGGTAACGGAGTCAAGATGCGCCCAAAGTCAATTGCAGAGTAATATTTTTCTTGCCTTGGACTTTGGGTTATTGTAGAAAAATAAGCTGTTTCATTTTTGAAATAAACATTTATTTCGGGAGGTTGTAAATGATGAAAAAATCATTTGGAATGATGAGTGGCATTGTCCTGTGTCTCCTTCTTTGCCTGGGAATTTCCACGGCGCAAATCACCCCGCCGCCAAAACCATGCGTGAATCCCAACGCAAAACAGGTGATCACGAAATCCGAACCCGGGTATTTTCCCCTGGGTTTCAGACCGAATCTTACGCAACCGGAAAACTTTGGACCAGGCGAATTCAAACCCAAAGTCAAAGCCCTTCCCATTGCATGGGATTGGAGAGCCAATGCGGGCTGCACCCCTGTGAAAGATCAGGGCTCCTGGCCGACATGCTGGATTTTCGCCTCAACAGGCGAGGTGGAATCCAAAATCAAAATCAAGGAAGCGCCTCCTTCCGATCCGGATTATTCGGAAATGGATATCCTCGAGGGAGTCACGGAAGGCACGCGTCCCCCGGCTGATCCCCTTGAAGGAGGACATACCAAGGAAGTCGCCAATCATCTGTCGCGTTACGCCAACCTGTATGAAGCCTCCAATCCTTATTCAACCGGTGGCGCGTTTCCGAACCCGCCTATAGCAAGTTACTGGAGTCCCCCGAAAGGATCTCCGCAAAGAGTCGCCAGGGAATGGCATGATCTGGGCGATGTGGATGCTCTGGGATATGTTCCCCTTCTCAAGAACATCATTTATACGGAAGGACCGGTTTCCGCTACAGTGAGCGTAACGAGAATCAATGCATGGTCAACTGTCACTCCTGGTATTATGATTCCCTTTAACAGCATGAGCTGGAACAGCAACTGGGTTGTTCCATTATTGACTGGAGGCGATCCGAATCATGGGATTCTGATCATTGGATGGGATGATAACAAATTATGGTATGGTGGTGGGGGATCTGGCGCATGGCTTGTGAAGAACAGCTGGGGAACTTCGTGGGGTTTGCCCAGCGCCGATGCCGGTTATTTCTGGATCGCGTACGGTTCCGCGCGAATCGGCGCCCAGGCGGGTTATTACCCGAAATCGGGCTTGACAAATTATGACAGCAACGAAACCCTGCTTCACTACGACGAATTCGGCTCCTGGGGTTCTGCAGGTTGGCCTAGTTACTACGACATTTATGCCCTGAATGTTTTCACCCCGCCCGCGCATGGCAGGATCAATGCCGTTCAATTCTGGGCAACCTGGCCAAATATCTATTACGATGTGCGTATCTTTGACGCTTGGACGGATGACCACAGTACTCCAACGGTACAGCTTGGCGGGCGAGCCAGTGGTACGGTAACGGATGCCGGATTATACACCGTTCCGATTGATCCACCGGCAAAGGTGCATTCGGGAGATGATATTTATGTCTTGGTTCGGTTCATTGACTTATCCCTTACTCAAATCGGTTTGATCCCCTATGAAGTAGATGCGAA
>JAFGFK010000198.1 GCA_016931135.1 Candidatus Sumerlaeota bacterium
AGGCTGTTTTCATTGGCTGTTCCCAGTGATAATCGGGGGGAGAAATAAGCGTCATTTCCCTTCTCGTCAACAAAGAAACCTATCGCATAATCATGTCCGATTCCCTGGGCTGCATGCAATGTCGCCGTATAAGTATCGTTTCCATCCCGATCGTTCAGAGAACCAACGCCTCCGTGAATCCCAGCGCCCTGAACGTACCATGCGCCCTTATACTCGTCATTTCCATTCGAATCGATCAGGATTCCCACCCCGTTCCAGAAACCGGCGCCCTGGGCATATACTCCTGCAGAATATTTATCGTCCCCCTGTTTATCGATCAATATCCCGATTCCGCCGGGAAGGGAATGCCCATCCAGTTCGTCCGCCCGTTCCCCGATTCCGATTCCCTGGGCAATGCTGCGATTATGCTTGGGAGTCTGTGCGGAAGGAAACCGGATATCCTCATCATCGGCGATATATTGATCATTCCCCTGTTCATCCACGAGCATTCCGCATCCCCTGGTTTCTCCGCATCCCTGGGAGGAGTTGAATGTGAAATAGACGTCATCGCCTTGCAGATCATACAGGAAACCGGCGCCTCCGTGGGCGAAACCCTGGGAATACCGCAGGGATTCATAAATATCGTCTCCCTCGAAATCCACAAGCCAGCCCACCCCGAAGAATCCGCAACCCTGGGTCAACTGGGGGCTGATATATTTATCATCGCCCCGGAAATCAAAGAGAAATCCATATCCTGTTATTCCCGCGCCAAACAGGGCTTTCAATCCGGATGAAGTATGGACATAAGCGTCATTTCCGGAAAAATCCAGAAGAATCGAGACCGGTTTAACTGCGGATTCGCAGCCCCCCCCGGCATTATATACGTCGTTTCCCCCAAAATCCACGATCAGCAGATAATCCCTGTCATCCTTGTAATGATTGTCCTGTCCTGCGCCGTTAAGGACAACGAAACCCAGGGGAGTTTCGATTGCGGCGTGGAATTCATCCGGTGGCAGTTCCTCGGATAGATTCGCCCGGGTTTTTTCCAGGGAGTTCATCAGATCGAGGGCGCCGCAAAAAATATAATTATCATCGACAAGCCCGGTAAGGGGTCTGAGGTCGCTGTACCTTTCCCGTTCCCATTCTTCCGTAATCGTCCGCATCTTATCCCTGCCAAAATGCAAAGGCGTCAGGCGCCCGGGAATATTCTCGAGCAAGCCGCGATGATCGGAGTCGATAACGGACTTCAAGGCTTTTCTTTGCCAGTGAACCGCCTGGGTTGTCGTAAAAAGAAGTCTTGCCGTTTCAAACCTGACTTTATCCGGAACGTCTCTGATGGCGGAGCTGATAGCGTCCTTTTCTTCTGAACTCATGGTCAACTTGTTCAGCGCCCAAATTTCTTCGAGAGAGGAGAGAAGGGGGGATTCGGCATTTTCCAGGCGCTGTTCTATGGATGCCAGTGGTTTGGTAAAATATCCCCGCGCAACAGCCCCTCCCGCGCGGGAAGACATGAATATCATGGTTCGTAACAGATTGTCCCTGTAACATTCAAAATTATATTCGATGTGGCTTGCGTAATATGGGATATGGAAGGGATTGTAGAGAAACAGCCTGTAAGAGGGACATTCGAATCTCTTGTCGGATGAGATGGCGGAACCCGAGAGGGGGAAAACGCATGCGTCGCGGTTCAATCCGATGGAAAATAAAGCCTGATCGATGGGGTCTTGATTATCCACGGGAGATGAATAGATATAGTCGCTGGCTGCATGGGAATATCCTGCGACAAGAAATAAAAATGATAAAAATGAAAAAATTATCTTCAATGTCTTTTACGTTCCCCCTGTTCTTTCCGATGGTTATGAAAAGCGTCCTTACCGTAACCGGCTTAAGAGATCACTTCAAGTTTTTTGGGAGTCTGGGAAAGGATTTTGGCGCCTTCTTTGGTCACCAGTAAAAGGTCTTCGATCCGAACTCCCAATTTACCTGGAATGTAAATTCCCGGTTCGATTGTGATGACCATTCCTTCCTCCAGAACATCGTCGGAACGAGGTCCTACCACAGGGGATTCATGGATTTCAATTCCCACCCCATGTCCTGTATTATGGCCAAAAAAGTCCCCATACCCGGATTCGTGAATATACTGGCGCACCGCCTGATCCACCTGCCTTGCCGAAATTCCCGATTTGACGGCGTGAAGCCCCAGCTCCTGCGCCTCCCGCACAATGCCGTAAATCTCCTTTTCCCTGGTTTTGACGTCATCAAGAAAAACGGTCCGCGTCATGTCCGAACAATATCCGCCGATGCGACATCCCAAATCGACAAGGACGCAATCCCCTTTTCTGAATTTGCGCCTGCCGACCTGGTGATGAGGAATCGCGGCGTTGGCGCCGGAGGCCACTATGGCGGGAAAGGATTCGGACTCCGCCCCGGCGTCATCGAAAAATCTCCTGATTCCAAGAGCGAGATCGCGCTCCGTTACGCCGGATTTGATTTCCCTGCAGATCGCCTTGAAACATCGATCTGCCACGGATGCCGCGCGGGTTATGAATTTCAACTCCTCCGGTTCTTTCTGACATCTGATTTTTTTCAGAATATATCCGGCATCGACAAGCCTTGCCGGCGAAATCGCCTCCTTGAGCCACCTATATTTTTCATAAGGGATGCCAGGCTCGAATCCTATATGCAACTTCCCGCGAACGCCGAAAAAGCATTTGAGCTGCCCCTTGCCGTCGTTTTTTTGCCTGACAACCTCGAAATGCGATCCCATCCGCTTCTGCGCCGCCTCAAAATATCGCGAATCCGTCATGAAGAGCGCAATATCATGCATGATCAGAATCAGGGAATACGTGCCCCGGAATCCACTGGCGTAAAAGGCGTTGGCGCGATCCATGAGGATCATTCCATCCAATCCATTCTGTTTCATGGATTCCCGAATCCGGTATAATCGTTGCGAATAGTTCATTTTCATAATGCCTTTCCTATCCCCGAAGATTCAAGCGCGGCTCATTCTGGCGCTAAAATCGACATTTGCCAGATAAGACGTTGCGCATCACTTCAAGAGGACTTCGGCAACTACGGGACGATGGTCGGAGGCAACGCTTTCCGGAACAAACGCCTTTGCGCAGGAATGAAGATCCTTTTTGCGAATGAAAATGTAATCTATCCTCTTTGAAGGTTCAATGGCATTGAAGGTATATCCCTCATCACGCCCCGCCTCGAGCCAGAGATCGACGAAATCGGTTGTAAACAATTCAATGGCGGGGGTGATCGGCGTCTGGTTCATGTCGCCTGTAACAATCAGGCAACCCTGTTCTTCGAATTCCTTCATCCAATCCAGCAATTCACGAACCTGATTTTTCTGTTCCTCCCCGGACGCATCGGTTCCGAGGTGCGTCGTAACAAACCAAATTGGTTTTGAAAACGAAGGGGAATCCGGATGAACCTTGACAGCGAGCGCCCCCCGGGATTCGCGTTCATCCCGCTGTTTATAATGAAGCGCCCGTTTTTCGAGAATGGGATGCCTGCTCAGGATCGCTATCCCGTACTCCCCTTCCTGATAATCGATATTTTTCGAGAAGGTAAAATGGAAACCTGAAATTTTAGCCAATGCCGCCGGCTGATCCACGGGATTCCTTTTCGTGAATCGATCCATTTCCTGGATGCCGATCAAATCGGCGCCCGCCTTTTGAATATCATCACGGATTCTCTCCAGCGAGACGATGTTATCCATGCCTTTTCCCACATGGACATTATAGGACATTATGGTAATTGCCGGAACGTCCGTGGCGTCTGGATGAGGTTTCTCCCGTCGCGATGTACAGGCGAAACAGGAGAAAAATACAAGAACCAAAAGGATTGTTTTTTTCATCTTTTGTTTTCCTGGAAAGGATTGCCTGATTGAGATATATAAAATTGAATACTTTCTTACTGATTTGTTGAAGAATGTCAAGCAAGAGAAACCGGAAATGAATCATTTTTTTATTTTTTTTCTTTACTTTGTAAACAATCAGGATAAAGAATAAAAAAGATTTTGTCAATGAGGGTCTTTGAAAATTCCAGAAATTTGTTGTTTGTTACAGTTGTTCAAGTAGTTCGTCGCTTTTGCGACATTTGTAGTACCAAAGCGTAAAGGAGGTTTAAGATGAAGCGGTTGTTGTTGACTGTGGTGGTTGTCGCAGTGATGTTTCTGGCGGGATGTACGACAGTACAAAAGGGAGCTGCAGCGGGAGGCGCAGTAGGCGGAGTCGCCGGTGGAGTGTGGGGACACAATTACGGCCTTTTGAGCGCTGCCGAAGGCGCCCTTGTAGGAACAGCAGCGGGAGGACTTGTCGGCGCCCTGGCGGGCGACCAGTTCGAAGAGCATAAGGAAAAAGAGCTCGAGGCGGAAGTCGAGACCCTGAAAAAACAGATTTTCGAGCTTGAAAAAGAATTGAGAAAAGCCAAGCGCGATAAAGGCGCTCCGGCGGTTACGTCCACATCGGAATCCGACCTCGCCTATCTCCAGAAAAAACTCGAAGAAAAAGAACAGGAACTCGAACGTCTTCATGGGCTCAAGCAGCAGCAGGAACGCGACCTGGATCAGCTCAAGAAGGAATTGGACAGTATGGAGGTCCAACTCGCCCAGACGCCGAAAGGTCTGACCCTGACCATGGTGGAATCCCTTCTTTTCAAACCCGGCATGGCTGAAATCTCGGATAAAGGCAAGGCTTTGCTGAACAATGTCTCCCAGCTGCTCAAGGAACGCTTCCCCGACAGGGAATTGATCATTGAAGGACATACGGACAATCAGCCTATCAAGGTATCCGGTTGGAAATCCAACTGGGAACTGGCTTCAGCCAGGGCGTTGGAAGTTCTCCATTATATGGTCAGGAACCAGAATTTCGATTCCAGGAAACTCTCCGCCACGAGTTATGGAGAATTTCATCCTGTCGCCCCCAATGGCACAGAAGCTGGCAGGGCTCAAAACCGCAGGGCAGTCATTGTCGTATCCCCTGCCATTGACGTAGTACATAAATCCCTTCAATAATATCACTGTGCAAAAAAGGGGCATCGTTGAAAACAAGGCGGATGCCCCTTTTTTCTTTTTCAAACCATGAAGAATCATTTACAATATGTTATATTGCTTCTGACAGGCTTGAGCGGATGCGTAGCGCCCGTTCTCCCTCCCACAAAAATTTCCGAAGTCCCCCCCTTTAACTTCAGGAATGAACCATCTTTGAAAATGAGGATTTCCACGGATACAAGCCGCCTTTGCCGCCCCCGTATTCTTTACGTCAATCCTGTCAGTTTGTCGGATAATGTCAAGGCATTGGGTTCGATTTCCAGAGAAACAGGTACCTCGATCAGAGACGACTTTTACAGGGGATTTGTACGGGAAGTCTTCAAAGATATCCTTATTCTGAAAGAGGGAAATCTCGAATGGTATGACGATCCCGAGAACCGGATCATGATTCTTGACCTGTCGATTACTCATTTGAAAAAGGGAAACGGATTATTGCGTTACATGATAGGATTTGGATTGGGACAAACCGATCTTCAGTTGGAAGGTCGTCTTTACGATCATCGAACCGCCGAGGAGGCAATGGCGTTCGCCATCCGGTTGCGCCACATGGGAAATTCTTACCAGGGTCTCAATCCCAGGGCGCTTTCTTCCCCATACTGCCTTCGCATGTCCGGGCAGGAAGCCGCCATATCCCTATCAAAACTCGTTCGCGAGATATGGGATAATATCGATAGAAAAAAGATGGCGGATCCCTGGCGCCTGGCTGCCTGGGAAAGATGAAAAGAAAAATCAAGGTATGAATATTGATAGTGGCGCAAAGGGCGCATCCTGACTTCGTTACGAACCTTCCTGAGCAACGCCATCATGGGATAACCCGTTTCCGGACGCCCACAAAAGGGCGATCCAATACGATGAAACCGGCGCCAGATGAAGGATTAACCTCGAGAGAGAACCGGCAAAAAATTGTCGCAGATTCCAGGGTAAAACGAGAAAAACGACCGTTAATATAACCAGATAGAATATTGCGGATAAACCGATAAAAACCACTTCAGGCTTTCTAAAGAATCTGACATTAATGATTATGCTCAGGATCAGAAACGGCCAGAGAATCCCCCAATGAGCAAAATTCAGAAAAAGTTCCCTTTTATAAGATTGCAGAATCAGTCCGAGCAGGCCGATGTTTCTCCAGATCAAGGCAGGATTCAGAAGGGACTCGAGGTATTCTCCTTTCTCCAATGATAAGGAATGAGAATATATTCTTCCCGGGAGGATAAAAAGGAGAAAAAAACCGCAGAACAGCGCCATACCTTTCAATCTTGATTTGTAGTTGAAGTTTTTCATGAAGGTAAAGCTGATAAAAAGGGCGAAAACAGACGCGCATACGCAACCCAGTCCATCGTCCTTGGTATATATGGAAAACAAGCCGAATATAAGAGCCGCCATCAAATCATTGATTCTTCCCATTTGGATCCAGCGTACCAGAAAAATAGCCATGGCAAGATAAAACAAAGCCAAAGGAGCGTCGGCATACCCCGAGGTAACGCCGCCATCCGAGGGAGTGTTCAATTGAGGAATAGTCGCCAGAAGCAGAGAGCATCCCAACGCCCATAATCTCTTATAGTACCTCCTCATCTCGTTATAATAGAGAAAAAGAATACTGAGGAAAATCAGGGCAAAAGGCGCTTTCATCAGACGGTCATCATAAACGCCCAGAGCCAGGGTAACAACAACCTGACTCAAAGGCAAAAGCAGGGGGTGCCGCACCTGGGGATGGATGCGTTCCGATTCATAGAAACTTCCCGAATGAAATGTTCCTTCATAATGCAGAATCTTGGTTTTAAAAGCCCAATGAGCGCGGGAATCAAAACCCAGAAGGGGAAGCCTCAACGCGTACTGAAACTGCGTCAAAATCACAAAGACAAGGAGAAACGCAAGGAAATACTCCCCATAGGACCGGTTCCTGAAGATTTCTGAAAACGAAAAACCGGATAAAACATTGGAATCTTTTTTCAGAAAACCTTTCAGCGTCTTGATCTTCAGAATTATCCAACCAGATCCACATAACAATGCCAGGATCATGACAAGACTGTAGTGAAGCCGGATAC
>JAFGFK010000199.1 GCA_016931135.1 Candidatus Sumerlaeota bacterium
ATCCGGTCGCCCCCCGCGTGGGGGCGTGGATTGAAACGCTTCCAGCAGTCGCACCCTGACCCACTCCGAAAGGTCGCCCCCCGCGTGGGGGCGTGGATTGGTTTTATAAAAGGAAAAAATAATGAATCTTTAGAGCTGTTTTTCAGGACGAGTCGAGGGTCGGTATTGAATCCCCGCTTTTTTATCAATCCCCGTTTTTCGCCTTATCCTCAGGAACGCTTCTTTCCCGCAGCTTATCTTGGAGCATATTTCATCTGATTATATTGATGGATGCACAGGGTAACGGGATGACGACGGAATGATATTTTATCGGATTTAATCAAAAAAATTGCGGATTTTTATTGACCTTCATCAGGGAGAAAAACTAACAATATCCCTTGAAAGAAAGGGAGAAATCCCTTGTTTCGGATCTTTTTTTCCTTTTCTATAAGGGGGCGTTCATGGCAAGTATCACGCAGCTTCTCATCGAGGCGATCCGCAAAGGCTCCTCGGATTTGCATATAACCGTAGGCGTTCCTCCTGTTGTGCGCATCGATGGTTTCCTCGAACCGCTCGAATATCCGCCGCTCCGGCGCGAAGACACGCAGAAACTCGTTTATGAAATCCTCAACGATCAGCAGAAATTGAAATTCGAAACGGAATGGGAACTGGATTTTTCAACGGAAATAAAAGACGCCGGGCGCTTCCGCGTGAATGTTCACCTTCAGCGCGGATGCGTAGAAGCCGCCTTCCGAATCGTTCAGGATGAAATCCGCACCATAAAACAGCTGGGGCTTCCCCCTATCGTGGGCGATTTCGCCCGCAGAATGAACGGTCTTATTTTAATCACAGGTCCTACCGGAAGCGGCAAAACCACCACGCTCGCCGCGCTCGTGAACCAGATCAATTTCGAGCGCCGCTGCATGATCATCATCATAGAAGACCCTATCGAATATACGCACCGCCACAAAAAAAGCATCATCAAACAGCGCGAGGTAACGAGCGACACCAAGAGTTTCGGCACGGCGCTGCGGCATGTTCTGCGCCAGGATCCGGACGTGATCTGCATCGGGGAAATGCGCGACCTGGAAACCATTTCCACCGCGCTCACCGCTGCGGAAACCGGACATCTGGTTTTTTCCACGCTCCATACGCCTGATGTCATCCAAACCGTGGATCGCGTGATAGACGTTTTCCCCCCGCATCAGCAGCAGCAGGTTCGCATTCAACTGGCGAACACGCTGGAAGGGGTGGTTTCGCAACAATTGATCGCGGTTCCCGGGGGAAGGGGGCGCGTCGCCGCCGCGGAGGTGCTTGTCGTGAATGTGGCGGTGCGAAAAGTGATCAGGTCATCCAAAACCGAACAGCTCATGACGCTCATGCAGACCAATTACGAGCTGGGCATGCTCACTATGGACAAATCCCTGAAAAACCTGTATCAACAGGGTTTGATCTCTTATGACGACGCCATTACGAGGTGCAAATATCCAGAGGCGTTTGATACCCTTTAAAATGAAAAATGAGAAACGAAAAATTTAAAATTTAAAACCGCTGTTTCCTTGAGGGCGAATTCCGCGTTACATAAAACGAAATTTTTAAAACCGTGAATATCGTTTAAATGAAAATTACCATACTGGGTTCAGGAACTTCTACGGGCATCCCGATGATCGGGTGCCATTGCGAGGTTTGTTCTTCATCGAATCCGAAGAACAAGCGACTTCGCACGTCTGCGTTTCTCGAATCCGGCGATGCGCGCATCCTGATAGATTGTTCCACGGATTTGAGGCAGCAGGCGCTCGCTTATCACATCGAGAGAATCGATGCGGTTTTTTTAACCCACAGCCATGCGGATCATGTGGCGGGAATAGACGATCTGCGGATTTACAATTTTCGCCAGGGTGGAAAGATAAAATTCTTCGGCGCGCCTGATATTTTGAATGACGTGCGAAGGCGGTTCGATTACTGTTTCGATCCACCGCAGACAGGCGGCGGGGTGCCGCAACTGGAACTTATCCCCGTTCAAAACTCCTTTGAATTTATGGGCATCTCAGTTACCCCTCTCCCTGTACTGCATGGAACCTTACCCATCTTGGGATATCGTTTCAATGACTTTTCTTATATAACGGATGCGAGTAAAATCCCGGAAGAGACTATGGAAAAATTAAGAGGCGCGAGGGTTTTGATATTGAACGCCCTTCGGAAGAAACCGCATTCCACGCATTTTTCCATAGATGAGGCTGTTGAGGCGGCAAGGCGCATTCAACCGGAACAGACCTATCTTGTGCACATGGCGCACCAGGTGGAACACGAAGCGACCAACCGCGCCCTCCCCCCGGAGATCCAACTCGCGTATGATGGACAGGTGATCAATCTCTGAATTTTCCCTGGAAATAATATACTGGGGCGCGCCGGGGTCTTCGCGGTTAATTTCCGGAAATTCATTGATAAATCCCCGGAACGGCAGCATTGCATTTCGGGCATTTGCCGTTCCTTATCTTGTTTTCCATGACATTGAATCCAAGCCTTTTGATCAGCAGCGCGCCGCAAATGGGGCAGGTTGTATCTTCGCCATCTTCCCCCCAGACGTTCCCCAGGTAAATAAAATGAAGTCCTTTTTTTATCCCAATATCCTGCGCCATTCTCAAGGTCTCTATCGGCGTAGGTCCCACAGAAGTGAATTTATACGAGGGATGAAAACGGGAGATGTGCCAGGGAATGTTCGGATTCAACCCATAGATAAAATCCACGATGCCCGTGATTTGTTCTTTGGCATCGTTGAGGGTGGGAACGATCAGGGTCGTGATTTCCATCCAGACGCCGGCTTTGTAAATCGCCCGCATGCTCTCCTTCATCTTTTCGAGATCAGCGCCCATGTACTTGTGATAAATTTTGTCGTCGTACGCCTTGAGGTCCACGTTGATGGCGTCCAGATAGGGGGCGATGGTTTCAACCGCCTCGGGCGTCATGTATCCGTTCGAGACAAAGACATTTTTCAAACCTTCCTCATGGGCGATCTTCGCTGTATCATAAGCGTATTCGAAAAAAATCGTTGGTTCCGTGTAGGTATAGGAAATGCTTCTGCATCCTTCCCGGATTGCGCTGTTCACAATCTCTTTCGGAGGAATATCTCTACCGATGATGCGTCCTTCATCGCGCGGCATGTGAGCGATATCGGAATTCTGGCAGAATACGCAATGGAAGTTGCACCCGACCGTTGCCATGGAATAACTCAAGGAGCCGGGGAGGAAATGAAACAGCGGTTTTTTCTCGATGGGATCGACATTCGTGGCTACAGCCTTTTCATACACGAGACTGTAAAGGGTTCCTTTTATATTCTTGCGTACGCCGCAGACGCCAGTCTTTCCATCATCGATCCTGCACCGAATCTGGCACAGGTTGCACTGCACCGCGTTTTGCCCGAGCTTTTCATAGAGCATGGCTTCTTTCATTTTGCCCCTCCCTTTTAAAAACATTCACCTTACAAGATTTCGCAGAATGCGGAGATTTCTTTTATCGTATTTATCTCCGGGATTCTTCGGCGTTTCCAGGATTTTGGGAACCTCTCTAAATCGCTCATCGTTCATGATGAATCCAAAGGCGTCCAATCCGATGAAACCCTTTCCAATGTGTTCGTGCCGATCGACCCTGGAACCAAGCGGTTTACTGGAATCGTTTATATGAATCGCCCGAATGCAGGATAAACCCAGTGTCGCATCGAATTCCTTCAGGACGTTTCGATAGGCGCTTCTGGTGCGGATGTCGTAACCTGCAGCGAAGATGTGCGCAGTATCCAGGCAAACGCCGATTCTTTTTTTATCCCTGATTCTGTTTCTGATGTCCGCAAGCTCTTCAAACCGATGCCCGATTCCAGTTCCCTGTCCTGCCGTAGTTTCAAGAAGGATACATACCTTTTTATCGCTGGACTTTTCAAGGATAAGATTCAAGCTCGATGCGATTTTCTGAATGCCTTGCGATATTCCGCTTCCCAGATTGGCGCCTGGATGAATGATGAGATGTTTTATCTTCAGTTTTGAAGCCCGTTCTATTTCATCCAGCATGGCATTTAGCGATTTCTGATAGACAACGTCATCAGGCGATGCGAGGTTGATGAGGTAGCAGTTATGGGCGAGAACGCATGCGATTCCCGAATCTTCCAGGTTCTTGAAAAAATCGGTTTGTTCCTGTTGGGTAAAAGGTTTACCCTGCCACCTTGTATTATATTTCAGGAAAATCTGAATGGCGGAGCAGTTGAGTTCGCGTCCCCGCAGGATTGCCTTATCCACCCCTCCGGCAACGGATATATGCGCCCCCAGAAGTATCCTGCGGCTGTTTGTTTTTGAACCGGTTTTGCGCGTTTCATTTAACATTTCTAAATTTTCATTTCACCGGCTTCTTTTATAGGTCTTTGCGAATGCGAAAACGCCGAATGCCATTCCGAGAAAGAAAATATGCCACGCAAAGGATTGGGGAATCCCGCCGCGCATGATCGCAAGGCTTTCCTCGCAAAAGGAAAGGATCACGATCAAGCCTCCCAGAATGGCTATCGCCCATTCAAAAGGAGAGGGGCGGAGGGGTTTTTTCATATCCTCCGCCCGAACGATCAAAACGCAACTGACAATAAAGCACAAGGAACATAGAACAGGCGCCCATACAGGACCAACCCAGGGAACTGGGATCAAAAACAAAATATCCCATGTGAAGAGGGATTCGGGCCAATTCAATATGAGCTTGAGAAACGCATAATACAGAATATCCCACACGCCGAAGGCGAAGCAGAAGACCCCGAATCGCTCGAAAAAGCTGCGACCCGCCAGAACGCCGACAGCAATCAGCATCCCAATGGACATCGCCTCTCTTCCCAGCTCAACAAGGATGATATCGAGGCTTCCTTTTGCAAGGGGAAAGGAAAAACCATCAGGATAAAACAGGGCGCGCAGATAAACCACAACGGACGCCTCGAAATATCCCATGGTGATCCCGAAAATGGTCACCCACAAGAGTCTTTTTATGCTTTGTCTTGTCATACTGCGCGATTTCTCCTGAATGAGATGATGTATTTCAGTCATGGCGTTCTGGTAACGGGATCAGGATGCGATCAGGAGAAATTTCAGCCGAGTTTTTCCCTGCCCTGATCCGTTATCACATACGCCTCGCCTTCGTTTTTTACCAGTCCCGCTTCCATCATCTCTCTGAGGCTTGCCCTGACCTTGAAAAGAGGGACCTTCATTTTTTCCGCCAGGTCCTGAGCCGACATGGGCGCTTGAAGGGTTTGAAGAACCGCCTTTGCCGTAGGCGACAATACCCCACTGGGATCAATACATGCCATAATATTTCTCCTTTATCCTAGTTTGAAAATTCACTTGAGTTCCTTCATGCAGAAATACCAGTCCTTGCA
>JAFGFK010000200.1 GCA_016931135.1 Candidatus Sumerlaeota bacterium
GGTCCCAAGGGTTTGGCTGTTCGCCAATTAAAGCGGTACGTGAGCTGGGTTCAGAACGTCGTGAGACAGTTCGGTCCCTATCTACTGTGGGCGTAGGAGTTTTGAGGGGCGCTCTCCTTAGTACGAGAGGACCAGGAGGGACGAACCTCTGGTGTTCCGGTTGCGCCGCCAGGCGCAGCGCCGGGTAGCTATGTTCGGACGGGATAACCGCTGAAGGCATCTAAGCAGGAAGCCCACCCCAAGATAAGAACTCCCCCGCCGTAAGGCGGCTGAAGGCTCCTGGAAGACAACCAGGTTAATAGGCTGGAAGTGTAAGTCCGGCAACGGATTGAGCTAACCAGTACTAATCAGCCGTGAGGCTTAACACACTTTTATCTTATATATGCCTTTCGGGATTATACAGGATATGCAGCTGTTTGAGATATAAAGAGGTCTCGCACCTCCTAAAGAACGAAACCCGGCGATTATGGCGTGGGGGCAACACCCGTTCCCATTCCGAACACGGCAGTTAAGCCCCACAGCGTCGATGGTACTACGCGGCGACCCGTGTGGGAGAGTAGAACATCGCCGGGTTTTTTATTTCTTCCCGGTTTGGGGTCAATCTACTGATTATAGCTGAATATTCTTAAAAAAAAACATCACAATCCTTTTATCCGCCATTGACATATTGTCCCCCCTTTATGATATTTCAAGCATTTATCATGCTGAACAAACTCTTCATCCAGAATATCGCCACCATCGAATCCATGACGATCTCCTTTTCTCCGGGGCTCAACGTCCTCACCGGAGAAACAGGGGCGGGAAAATCCATCGTTGTCGGCGGTTTGGAACTCGCCCTCGGCGAACGCTCCAGCCCCTCGATAATCCGCTCCCATCAGAAACTCGCCGCTTCCGAAGCTACATTCATCCCTCCTTTCCCACACGGGATCGATCATATTCTATCATCTGAACTTAGACTCGAATATCATAACGACGAACCGCTCGTTTTGCGAAGGGAAATCTCCTCCTCAGGAAGAAATCGCTGCTTCATCAACGATCAGATGGTCAATGTCGGAGATCTGAAACGCATCGGGGAACTGCTCGTCGATCTGCACGGGCAGCATGAACACCAGTCCCTCTTCCATACCAACGCCCATCGGAACGCCCTCGATTCCTTTTCAGGTCCTCAAAATCTTATGGATGAATATAAAACAATCTGGAACGAAACCGCGCGGCTTCGCAGAAGAAAAAAGGAACTCGATGACGAAGCCCGCGATTTTCAAAAACGACTCGATTATATCAATTTCCAGATCGAGGAAATCGAACGCATCAATCCACAACCCGGAGAAATCGGCGAACTCGACCAGGAGGAGAAAAAACTCGCCCACGCGGAATCCCTCATGCGCTCCGCTTCCCAGGCTTATGCTCTCCTCTATGAATCCATCTCTCAGGAACAAATCCCGGTTCTCACCCAACTCGGAGAGGTTAAAAAACTCATCGATGACATCACGCAAGTGGATCAGGAGTTTTCTCAAACAGCAATCCACTTCGATGACGCCCGGATTATGCTGGAGGAACTCGCCTTCTCCCTTCGCGATTACGCCGAAAAATCCCAGTCCGATCCCCAGCGCCTGAACGATGTCGTCACCCGGATAGACGCCATAAAACGCCTGATCCGAAAACACGGCGGTTCGGAAGAAGAAATGTTTTCATCCCTCGAATCCATGAAGTCCGAGCGGGATCGGATGAACCGCGACGATGCGGAACGAAAAGAGATCGATGGCAAACTCGCCCAGTCGGAATCAGACCTCCAAAGAACGGGGCAAAAACTTTCAGAGGCAAGGAAAAAGGCTGCGCAGCGCTTTAAGAAGGCCGTAGTTCTTCTTCTTCGCGACATGGCAATGGAAAAATCCGAATTCGAGATCAAGATCGAAAACCTTCCGGAACCAGGATCGGAAGGTCTGGATCACGTGGAATTTCTCATCGCGGCAAATCCAGGGCTCCCATCAGCCCCCTTGCGAAAGGTGGCTTCCGGAGGAGAACTCTCACGCGTGATGCTGGCGATCAAATCCGTTCTCGCGGAAAAAGACGCCATCCCGACGCTTGTGTTCGATGAAATCGACGCGGGCATTTCCGGTGAGGTATGCCATCGCGTGGCAAGCGTTATGGAAGACCTGGCAAAGAGCCGGCAAATCCTTTGCATCACGCATCACCCCCAGATCGCAGCCCGGGCAAAGAGCCATATTTCCGTGCAAAAAACGATTCGCAAGGGGAGCGCGTTTACCGATCTTGTCACACTCGATGGAAAGGAACGCCTCGAGGAACTCGCCCGCATGATGGGCGGAACGGACAGCAAGGCAGCCCTCGAACTGGCGCGCCAGATGATGGAATGAATACTGTGCCAGATCAGGATAAAAAAACCCGTTTTATGCTTTTCATTAAAATTGTTTCCTATTTGTATCTTGGCATTATTATTTTCGCTTTCACGCCCTTCACGCACAATCTTGATACGATAAAAACAGCTGCTCTCTTTATTGTCGGTCCGCTGCTTTTGTTTTTGTATATAGTAAATTCAGCCTGCGGCTTGATGCGACTGTTACCAAAATACCCACTTATTATTATCATAGCGTATATTTTGATGCTTTTTCTATCTACAGTATTTGCCGGAAAAACTTACAGCTGGGCGGGATGGATTGCATTGATGCAGAATCTCGCCTGCCTCGGGGGATTCTTCATATTCTTCGGGCTTCTCCATACAAAAAGGAATCTCTCCCGCGCTATTTTTAGCTTTATTCTCATGGCGTTCGCCACATGCGCATTTGGACTGTTTCATCATTTGGGAGGTTTTGGCGTTCTCTACAAAATTCTTTATCCCGGAATGAAAAATCCCGAAACGTCTCTGGCTGTTTTATTGCAGACCTTTATTGCTTCACGCGGATGCATGATGGGGACGTTTTTACATTCGGGTATTTTTGCATATTTTCTCCTGATGACGATCCCCATTGCGCTTTTTTACATGGTATCCCCCAATAAACGGGGATTGCGCATTTTTACTTCCGTTGCCATACTTCTCATGTTTGTATGTCTTATTTTCGCGTTACAAGGGGAGGTTTATCCCTTGAAATTTACTTCTTCCAGGGCAATTATCCGGAAGGGCGGATGGAAGATGTTCCTTCATGGTCCCCTTGACGACGACTGGCATGAAAAGGAAGGATCATATCCTTTGAATCTCCGTACGATTCTGATCGGTTGCGGCCCAGGAAGCTTCGGAATCATATTCCCCAGATATCGCAGCCCTGATTATGCAGATTATAATATGAGCCATGTTACATTGAGCGCTCATAACCGTTACCTGGATCTCTTGTGTGAAACCGGAATCCTGGGTTTTGCCTGTTACATGGGATTCATTTTCATCTTTTTTGCAATGGGGATCAAACGGTTAAGGGAATCGAAGGATAAAAAGATGCGGCTCATCATCTGCGGTTTTTTGTCCGGAGTATTTGTGATATGCGTTTATGATTTTTTCAAACAAAGCGCTCAATGGGAATCCTTTGGAGCGTCTTTCTGGATTATACTAGGTATTGGATTCGGCGTATTCGAGATTGCAAGGGAAAATAGACCTACGCCTGTTGCCGTTTCCACTTATGAAAAAACCACCCTGGCTATTCTTTGTTTTTCTGCAATCATTCTTTCGATCATCAGCGGGATTTATGGTATTCGTTACTGGGAAGGGGAGATACATTATAATAATGGTCTGAGCCAATCCAAGAGGGGTGAATCATACAAGGATGAAATCCGCCGTTTGGATAAATATAATCCGGAAGATGGCGATGATAAAGATAAGGTTTTAAAGAAAATCGAGGATTGGGAAAAAATTGCCGAACGGCATTACCAATCAGCTATCCTCGAATTCCAGAAGTCTATCAGGAGGAATCCGACTTATCTCTCCGCATATTATAAACTGGGGCATGTTTATGGCGCTGTTGGCGATCATGAGAATGCCTTGAAAACATATCTCGAATTGCAGAAGTTTTCGCCCGATTATGCGGAAGTGCATTTCAACCTGGGCGTTGTATATTCAACTCTTGCAGAGAATGCCCAGGATCGATCCGCAGCAGCAGATAACATGAAAAAATCTCTGAAGGAGCTTAAAATCGCCGCGCGATTGTCCAACAATGAAAATATTCAAAATTTGTATCGAAGGAAGATCGAGGAATCAAAAAAGTATTTTTGAGATTTATTTCTTCTTGAGTTTCAACAGCATGCCCTGGCCCGCGGCGAGCCAGTTGTTCTCTCCAGCCCACGGAACCGTATTTCCGGTGTAGGGATTGATCATGTAAATATCGCCTGTTTCCTTGAAACTTACGCCAAACGGAAAGGATTTATGCAGGTCCTTGTTCACCACCATGATGTAAGGCTCCTTCTCGGGTCCCTCGAATTCACCCACGACGAAATTCCCGCCTTCTATGGATTTGACATGCGCGCTCGTATCCAATCCGCGGCAAAGGTCAGGAACTTCCGGATGATGAAAAACGTTCACGCTCTTCAATTGAATGTAAACCGGTACGAGTTTTTGAATTTGCAGGTTGACGTTCCGGAGCATATCCCAGGTCGGTGTTTTGTGATGAAACTGATCGAGCGGCGCTAACCTGTAATTCCCTGATTCCGGGGATAGATAGGTAAAATAACTGATCCCGCGTCCCCCGTACGCAAGCGTGGTATAGGCTTGAAAACGAAATCCAGCCGGGCTTGGCTCCGCATATTGAAAATGAGAGTTCGATAAAACGATGTTCCAGAAGGGAAGGTTGTGTTTCAACGCCGCGGCGCGCACTGTCTCCAGGTTCTGGAAATATCCGTAACGCAGCGTACCATCCTCCATAAGCGCATAATGATCGTAACTGATGAAAGGAGGCTTCACGATTTCGACAAATTTCTCGATGTAATCCTCGTATCCCGTGAGATCCCATGATTTCATGGCGTCCAGGGAGACATAGTTGGGAAACAGGTTGATATAGGGGAGGGCGTCCGGATCCGCCTTCCGGAAGGCGTTAGCCCAACGGGCAAGATTCGAATAATCGGTGGAAGGAGGTTCATCCCGGAGATAATATCCATATCTGGCAGGATGGGTTCCACATCGATCGGTCAGGGCGCGCACGCGGCGTTCGATCTCCGCATCATCGAGGGAGAGATGCGCCCCATGAACATGGCATTGCGGATCGGATACAATGCCCTGGAGTCCCGCATCATATACCGCATCGAGAGCCTCCGGATTGACGAATCCCGCCAGGTTGAAACCGCATTCGCGGATGCCCTCGAGAATTTCGGATTCAGCTGGAACCCAGCTCCAGGGAAGGATGACGAAATCCTTGGGCGATACCTGGCATAAGGGCGTTGGAACTTTCTCAGGCTCGATTACCGGTTTTTGCTTTTTCGCGCATCCGGCGGCAAAAAATAAAACAGCAGCTCCCGTCAAAAACAAAAATCCTTTTAACATGGCTTATCCCCCTTGATTTATTTGAAGATCGTCATTTATGATGAATATAAAAAACCTGTAGAGAATAGGACTCTTAGTGTCAATCAATTTCGTATAAACCGGAATATCAAGTCTTGACATATCACAATACATTTCTTTATTTTCCGTAGAGAAAGATTTTTAAGGAGTATTAAAATGCTTAAAAGAATTCTTACAGGATACATTAATAGCGCATTATCGCGAGCCGAATATGACAAATTAGAGGATGGAACCTTTTCCGGCAGAATTCCCGGATGCAAAGGGGTAATTGCCTTTGGATCAACGTTGCGTGAATGTGAGAATGAATTGGAATCCACTCTTGAAGATTGGATTTTTGTTGGAATAAAATTAGGCCATACGCTTCCTGTTATTGACGGCTTCGATCTGAATAAGGATCCTGCTCATGAGTCAGTGGCATCCATGTAAACGAAGACTTTTCATCATACGATTACATAATCTTGGATTCGATGGACCATATTCAGGAACTCGTCATCATTTCATGGTATATAAGAATCATCTTGTCCCGATATAATATTTCTGAAATATCTTTCTTGTTTTTGAATATGAATTGATATTGAAATGGGAATTGAACATCAAC
>JAFGFK010000201.1 GCA_016931135.1 Candidatus Sumerlaeota bacterium
AATGTCCTGAGAGAGCCGCATAAATCAGCCATATCTTTCACGGAAAAGGTGAAAATATCCATGGCGCGAAATGAATTCGAATCTTTCCAAGTGGTTCTTTTTCCCATCGAAAAGGATATCAAATGCGCAACCTGGAAAGCCAGCGATCTTCACTCGGAAAAAGGCGATGTCATCCCCGCATCGGATATTTCGATCCATGTTATGGGATACATGAAGGCACGGAAGCCCGCTATTGTTTCCGATTCCCAATGGTGGCCCGTTCCCATACTGGATTTCATGGATAGCGTCGATGCGCCTCGAGGCGAGGTTCAGCCTCTGTGGGTGACAATCCATACGCGGGAGGAAACGCCGCCGGGATTATACGCGGGAACCATCGAGGTGAAGGCAAAAAAACTCAAGTCAAAGAAAATGGCATTGAATGTAGAAGTATGGGATTTCGCCATTCCAAAAGAGCAGCATCTACTCACCGTTTGGGGGAATGTGGAACAACCCTATCAGGCGATCTATGGGGAACGGTATGACAAACAAATGGCGCGCAGGATGATGGACTTCTTTATTGATCATCGCCTTGCGGTGAATACCCTGTATGCCCACCAGGCAACAGGGAAACCCCAGGCGAACGCCTTTGTCGGATATCCGACGCTTTCCGATCCAACAGAGTTGAAAAGGATTTGGGACGCTGGCTCCAGGTGGTGGAATCTGGGGTATATTCATCCCGTGTTCGCAAAGAATGCGGGGAAGAGTATGGATGAGTATGTTCAGGATTTCCTTGAAATGCTGAAGGAGTCTTTGCGCGTGGCTGACTCCGCAGGTTTTCCTCGAAGCAATATGACAATTTATCTTTTTGATGAAACGAAGGATTTCAATCAGCTCGCGGACGTCGCCGGAAAGGTAAAGAAAGCGTTTCCCGGGATTCCTCTTATGACAACAGGTTATGACCGCAGCTATGGCGTGAAGGGCGGACCCATCGATGATTGCATTGACATCTGGTGCCCGCTTACTCCCAGGTTTGTCGAGGATTGGGAGATCATCAAACAGGGGCGCAAGCTCGGTAAAAAGGTATGGTGGTATGTGTGTTGCGTTCCGCATGGGAAAAACGACCTCAATTTCTTCTGCCAATTTCCCGCGATTCGATCGAGACTCCTGATGGGAGCAGCGGCATGGAAGTATCAGCCGGATGGATTCCTTTACTACCGGGTTTCCGGTTGGAGGGAATATAAAAAGCCCCTGGATTCGGGTCCTTTGACTGATTGGAAGCCTTACTTCCTTCCGGGTCCCGATGGAGACGGCGAACTCATTTGCCCTGGCCCAAATGGTCCTCTATCGACTCTGCAATTCGAGAACATCAGAGACGGTTTGGAGGATTATGAATACTGGTGGATTCTGAATGACCTGGTTACCCGCTCCAGGGAAAAGGGCATATCTGTGGAGAAACATGCCGAGTTGCTTCAGGTTCCTGCGGACCTGCTCGAATCGCTCACTGTTTATTCGGAAGATCCCGTCCGGCTTCGAGAAAACCGCAGTAAAGTCGCCGAGGTGATTTTATTTTTAAAGGATCAATAATCGGGATGTTCAGGAAGAACATGTAAAATAACAGGGATGAAGGGGATAAACGGGATAAAGAGGATTTTAAACCGCGAAATGCGCGAAATTACGCGAAAAGAGAAACCGGGCGATTTCTGTTTGATCAGCGTGAAATGAAGATACGCCTTTTTTTATCAAATAAATCAATCCCGTTGATCCGAGTAATCCCGTATATTTTCTTCAATTTCACCGGCAAGTAATAAAATTCTATTATGGATATCTTCGGATATCCACATATCCTTTTCTTCAAGACGTTTCAGAAGGGGAGCAATGCGTTCGGTTAATCCTCGATTTTTTGCTTCCAATAAGATCTTGAGTGTTCCCCAAACACAGAGACCAGCTGCCTGCGCTGTACGCCGGGCAAGAGCATCATCCAACAGGACAATACATCCTGGATTTTCCAATGCTAGAGCCATTGCAGATATCTCTCCTCTTCCTAAATCAAGGGACAACCATTCAGAGGGCGTCTTATTAGGTTCAACCAACTTCATCCAGGGATATTTGTCAGGATTAGGAGAATCATATCCTTTTTGTATCCCATCTTTCAATTCATTGATGACAGCTCCAGGTACCCATATTTCAGTAAACATGGAATTCAACCAATCCAGGCGCCCGATTCGATGGAGATAAAGAAGGGGAGAAGTATTACTTATGGCTTTCTGCATGATGTGATTCCAATTCATGAAGTTCGGATTCAAAAAAGAAAACTTTATAACGCTTCAGAGCCAGTAAAAATTCCGTTCTACCCATTCCGGCAAGTTCAGCAGCGCGTCCAGAAGAAAGCCTTCCCAATTCAAGTAGCTTGACAGCGGCCAACATCCGTAACTCATTTGCAAACGTTCGTTCATCCGTCTTTTCAGCCAAAAGCACCTTCTCTGGTATATCAATGATAATCTGTCTGTTCGCCATTTTACATTTCTCCTGTTGTATAACTATTGTTTATTATCTTTAACCTTGATCAGAACGCAAGGACTTTATTCCTTGGATCGCAGGAAATTTTGTATCAGAAAAACAAGGTACTGGCGGGACTGTTCATCCTGTCAAATATTTCTTTTTTAACGCAAAGGCGCCAGTCTTCGTAACTATATCAATCATACTTCGACTTGGCAAGCAAAGACGCGGAGATGGATTGGGTGGGGTAGGGACGGAATGCCATTCCGTCCCTACGGAGTCGGATACGCCTTTTCTTATCATCGCGTTCCACCTGGACGCTATATTGATCCCAATGTATTACTAAAATTATCTTTACATTCTTGGAGAAATAAAGACGGATATCGCCTTTGATTTCCCTTGTTGACTTTCGTATTTATGGCTCACGGGCCAGGGGCGATGCCTCTCCTGAATCTGATCTGGATATTTTTATCGAGGTTGAATCTTTATCAAAAGATCAACGATGGAAAATATTCGAGATCGCTTCAGAAGTTGGTTTTGAAATGGACAGGGTCATTTCGACCTTTGTGGCAACTCGGGAACAATTATCCAAAGGGCCCTTGGCTGCCAATCCGATTGTTAATACAATTGAGCGAGAAGGCATTTCTTTATGAGCAAAAACAATTTAACCGAATTATTGGAATATCGCATCAAACAGGCATATGAAACCTTGAATGAAGCCGGAATATTATTAAAAGAAAGTCTCCTCAAAAAAATCTGTGTGTGAAATTTGGTTCAGGAAGTTTTCCAAGAGTATGATATAACGAGACTTGCAAGATTTCAAAC
>JAFGFK010000202.1 GCA_016931135.1 Candidatus Sumerlaeota bacterium
GGCAAGGAAGGATTTTGTCGCAACATATACCCATTGCCCGCCGTTGACCTCCTGATTGACGGCGTAAGTTTGTTGCCCGCCGTTGTATTTGATCGTATATTTGGCGTCATTGGGGCGTGATGAATAAGCGTTATACCAAACATAAACATCATAATTTCCGGCGAAATACAAATCTGGAGTCCACCTGATTTTGCAGGTTGCCGGATTGTTTGTGGCGTGATAACGATAATCCGCTCCGTATTTTTGAGGCGACCATGAGCTTGTTCCCCATGTTCCCGATACAACGGAGAATCCCGCATCGCTGTTATCCACAATGATTTCCGATGAGGAATCCACGCATACAAGTTTGAACCAGTTCAGGTTGAAGCCCCCTTCGGTAATATTGATCCGCAGGGTATGACTCCCTGGAGAAAGAGTCACCCGATTCAGAAATAAAGTCTGCCATCTTTGCCATAAACGGGTTATGGGGAGATGTTTCGATCCGGTTGCATCCTGCCCATCGATCAATATCGAGAAACGACCGCCTCCTGTTCCGGCAAAACGAATATTGATGTCATAGACTCCTCCAGAAGCGTTGAAATTGTATTCCATCCATTCAGTCGCTGCAATCCAGCCTACGTCATAACCGCCCTCCCAATCCTGACAAACTTCGATATCCACATTGTCGGAACGGTATTGTCCCCCTGTATTGCCCGTTGTCGTATCGTAATAATTCACGTAATCTTCCGCCTGAAGGGTAAGGGTTTCTCCCACATAATATACGTAACCCGGATCCCACACATAATTGTGATCCATGGCTGCGGAAAAATCGTCTTTGACTCCCTGCTTGTTTTGAAAAGAAAAGGTGCGGCCATCTTCATAAGCCAACTCCCATCGGAAAAGCGATAAGCATCGAATCTGCTGATTCAGGGGGTCCGCATTCCAGTTATGAACTTCCTGGTAAGCTGCTTGTACCCACCCGTTGTTCTGATCCAGCCATTCATCATTTTCATCGGTTTCCGTACAGAAAATCGGTTTGTTGCGGTCCCCATAAGGGATTGCCCATAGATAATCCCTGTAGGAGCGGAAATCCACGTAATACATATCGTATTCCGGATTGCCCATCTTGGCTTCGCTGGTAATGAGCCCGGGATTCGTACCATGGGTATAAGTATGAACGATCATGCCATCGAAACTGTTATATTGGTGATTCAAGATTTCAAGAACCTTCTGAAAATAGATGATCCAATCCCAGCAATTATCCGCGCCATGGTCGAAATCGACATACCAGTTTCCGATCGCGCCCACCATGACCCAGTCGCTTCCGTGCCCGTTCTTTGCCTTGATCGCGGTTCGGCAGCGCTGGTAACAATCCGCAAACATCGCTGGCGTGATGATCTGATTGTTTGGCCATTCCCGCGGAAGGTTCGGCTCGTTGCCTATGATCCAGATATGGCATCCCGGGGAGGCGGCGACATAATTGGCGCAGCGCGTGGCGAAGTTGTCATAATAATCCTGTTCCGGAATCGTGCCGGTAGAACCGTAACCGTTATTGAGCCTTACGATGACTCCATATCCATTATCCGTATAGCTTTGAAAGCTTTCCCCGCTGTAATTGTTGGGATCGCATCCCACAGCCCGGGTAAACATGATCCATCCCTTTTTCCCCTTGTTCGCCATCAGGTATTCCCCGCCATTGTCGTGAATGCTGAAGATATAAGAGGGATCGACCCCAAGGCTGATCGATGTAACAAGTAAAAGAAGCGTTAAATACAGCCCGATCCTGGTTTTTTGTTTGTTCATAAGGATTCCTCCTTTAAAAGAAGATATGGAGCTGTATCAGGAATACAGTATTTGATACAGCCCCATGATGTTATTTCCCCGAGTCATAATCAGGGTATTGTATAGGTAATTTCCAATTTTGGCCGATCGCTCGATGTTCCATAATCTCCCGATCGAAAACCAAGATAATCCGTATTGCCATCGTTATCATCATCTATCTCAAACGCGATGCGGAGCTGGGTTTTCCCCGTCTTGTTGATTTTGGAAAGTCCGGAGCTGTTCAGATCGCCTGTTGACCAATCTCCATTGGATGCGGGATAGCTCATGGTAGCGACGTTAGCCGCGGATGGCGTTGCCTGGAAATCGCCGATTTCAACGCTGGCTGCGCCGAACGTTCCCTGTTTGATATCCACCTTCATATCACCGAGAACAGCGGGATACCCGTAATACGTGCTTCGTCTTTGCTTTAACGTGGCGTCAGATATGATGGCGTTATCCGGAAGGGAAGATGTGTCAAAGCTCAGTACGAGCTTGTATTGAACTTTTTGATAATTGTCGCCGACATAATTGTTGGTATTGGTTGAGTTGCAGCTCCCGCCGACGTTGCTTGTTTCCGATGATTCCCGGATATAACCATCCTCCGAAGCGATGGATGTAAAGACAGTGGTTTGTGGCGTTGATGTGGGAGTCGGCGTGGGAGTCGGCGTCGGGGTGGGCGTGGGAGTAGGCGTCGGAGTGGGGGAGGAGGATATGCAAACAAATTTGACGGCGTCCGCTATGACGACTTTGGCGGATGGGGCGCTTCCCAGGGCGTCAAGGGTGATGGAATTGTTCCCGGCGTTAAAACTGAATTCTCCCAGAGAAACCCATACCAGATTGTTGATGGTCTGATTGATATAGACCGTCTGATCCCCACCAGAGGCGTGAATCACGTACTTCGCGGAGGTGGCTCTGTTCGAACTCGCCCTGAAAATGACGAAGACCTCATAACTCCCGGTTTCTCCGAGATAGGCTTGCCAGCTCGCCGTATGGTTCTGCGAGCTATTTGCCCAGCGATATGAGCCGCCATTATATCCGTTGGAGGCGCTTGTAGTCCAGGTTCCGGTTTCGGTATAACCCGGCGCCCCGTCGTCGTTATCCACGATGACCTCGGCGCCCGGCGTGGGCGTAGCCGTAGGAGTAGGCGTGGGCGTGGAACCGCCTGTGATGCGATCATTGATTTCATCTCTTGCCTCTCCGCCATTCAAGTTCGTCCCGATATAACTATACCAGTAATCGCCGGGGCATGCCGTTGCTCCCACATCCCTGTGGCCGCAGACATAACCGACATTGGTTTTGCCCGCATAATTGCCGCCTCCATAACCGGTGAAAGGATCGGGGATTCTCCATGCGATCACATCATAACAGGAGCTTTTCATTTCGGATGTGGGCTCGTGGTTGTAGGGAGTATGAAAATATCCCATATTGGAGAAACCAAAGCTGTTGGTATTGGTTCCATCATGCGATCCCAGGGGAAGAGAGGACATGGATCCTTGCCGTCCCTCGAAGATATTTCCTAATTTGTCGATCAGGAAATGATATCCGATGTCGCACCAACCATTGGAATCCATGTGGTAGTTCTGAATAGCGCGAACCCTGGCTTTGGATGTCTCCAGGGATGTGGTATCCCAATCGGGTGAAGCGGCGGTGTGGTGGATCGTGGCTCGGTTGAGCCCCGACATCTGGGATATGGAGCATTGGGGAGATCGAGCCGACCAGCATGTTCGGTTGCAAATTGTAGGTTGAGGGAAGTCCCCGGCTCCGAACAGGCTTGCCATCAAGGCAATGGTTAGCGCGAGATACAAGAGAAATACGCGTTTTGTGATCATGTTTGTTTTGCCTCCTTTTGGAATAATTTCGGCTTTCATTGGTATAAAAAAAATACCAGTAATAATGCCGGATATTACACAGGTAAAACAAGTTCCGTGCCAATATTTTATGATCCTGCTCTTTTCTTTTATCCGTTAAACTTATTCGCGTTTCATAGTTATCCTTTAAATCCGATGACTCTTTCTTTATTGGACTCCTGTTTGTTTTCTATCGCCAATTTTTTTGCCATTGTTGTCTTAGATCATTTAAATTGCTTGTTTTATCATGATCGGATTTTACGGGGAATTTACTTGTTCCCTGTTTCTATTCTGATTCTGGCGGGTTTTTTTAACATTACTTGATCGGCTTCAATATGTAAGTCTTTTTCCAGTGAAAGGAAATTCTTATCCTTCTTTCTAAAAACCTTTTTTTAAAACGGAAACAACTTAAGTTGAGATCAATTTCAATTACATTAATTAAATAAGGAGAAAATTAAGATTAAAATAATGTTTAAGATAGGGAATTTCATTATTTTAGACGTTTCACGCCTTTTAAAAGAAATATTCTATCAAAAATGTCTTTTAAACAACAAAAGTTGTATGGATTCATCCAGGTAACAGAGTCAGGATGCGCCCATCAGGATATGTCCTTTATAACGCCCAGCGGGTATTCCTTGGATACGACTTCTTCAATTCT
Organism: Candidatus Sumerlaeota bacterium; assembly: GCA_016931135.1. Classification (GTDB taxonomy): domain Bacteria; phylum Sumerlaeota; class Sumerlaeia; order MWCT01; family MWCT01; genus JAFGFK01. Next base: position 4,306 of record JAFGFK010000202.1, read on the forward strand.
TTTGAGAGAAGCGACAGGGGAGAGTCTCCAATTGACCGGGCAGGGGGAGAGTATCTCCACAAGGGAAAATCCCAACTTTTTATCCTGAATCTCAAAGGATTTTCGAATGTATTTCTTCGTCAGGCGGATTTCCTTGGGCGTATGGACTGAGGCGCGGGCAAGAAAGACGCTTCCGGGCGTGATGGCAAGCATCTCGGTTATTTTTAATGGATAACCCGCAGTTTTGGGGTCACGCCCCTGGATGGTCGTTGTGGAATACTGCTGGATAAGAGTAGTGGGCGCCAGCTGCCCCCCCGTCATGCCGTAAATCCCGTTATTGACAAAAATAACCGAAATATTTTCCCCCCGGTTGGCGCAGTGGATGATTTCAGCCGTGCCAATGGCAGCCAGGTCCCCATCTCCCTGGTAACTGAAAACCAGGTGATCGGGTCTCACCCGTTTCAAACCGGTTGCCACGGCAGGCGTGCGTCCATGAGGCGCTTCCATGCAGTCAAAATTGAAATAATCGTAGGCGAACACCGCGCATCCCACAGGCGCCACGGAAAGTACGCGTTCTCTTGCCCCCATATCGTCGATGACTTCCGCAATAATCCTATGGACGATCCCATGCCCGCACCCGGGACAATAATGCGTAGGCCGATCCTTTAAGCTTTCCGGTTTCCTGAATATTGTTTTCAACATCGGCATTCCTTTTATCGTATCAATTCCTCACTCCGCAAAAAAAGTTTAAAGTGTGAAGTTAGAAGCGTGAAGTAAGGTATTAGTAATTATAAATTCCGCATTCCCCATTCCCCATTCCGCATTCATCCTTCATCCTTGATCTTTATTTTCTTCACGCTTTGATAGACCTCTTCCGGGGTAAAGACCATGCCACCCGTTCTTCCCTTGAAAAGAACGGGACACGCATCCCCGACAGCGCGTTTTACATCCTGAACCATCTGCCCCATGGAAAGTTCCACAACCAGCAACGCCTTGGCGCGTTCCGCCGTTTTTCTGATTTCCTTTTCCGGGAAGGGATAAAGGGTAACAGGGCGCAAGAGTCCCAGTTTCAATCCATCCGCTCGCGCCATCTCAACCACCGCCTTGCAAATCCGCGCCGAGGTGCCGTACGCGACAAGGACTATATCGGCGTCCCGGGTTTTGAATCTCTCGAACCGTACCTCTTTCTTACAGATTTCCCTGTATTTTTCCGAGAGGTGAAAATTATGCTTTTCCAGCTCCGCAGGATCAAGAAAAAGAGAGCGAACAATTCGTGGGGGTCTTCCCTTGCATCCATCCATGATCCAGTCTTTTTTATATTCCCTGGGTTTGTAATCCAGGGGAACCTCGACAGACTCCGCCATTTGCCCCAGGAGTCCGTCTGCAAGGATGATCGTAACGCAACGATACCGATCCGCAATGTCAAAGGCGAGGATGGTCAGATCGAGCATTTCCTGCGCAGTGGAGGGGGCAAGACATAAAGTAAAATAATCGCCGTGTCCTCCGCCTTTTGTCGCCTGGAAATAATCGGACTGGGCAGGACCGATGCCGCCCAAACCCGGACCTCCCCGTACAACGTTCACGACTACAGCCGGAACTTCCATGCCTGCCATGTAGGAGATTCCTTCCTGCATCAAACTGACGCCGGGAGAGGAGGAAGAGGTCATGGCGCGCCCTCCCGCTGCGGCAGCTCCCATGACAAGGTTGATGGCTGCCAGTTCGCTTTCGCTTTGTACGAAAGTTCCTCCCACAGCGGGCAGATTACGGGACATGTATTCCGGGATTTCATTCTGAGGCGTTATAGGATAACCGAAATAATACCGGCAACCGGCTAAAATCGCCCCTTCGCCAATCGCTTCATTACCCTTGAGAAGTTTGGTTACATATTTCACAAAAAAACCTCTTTAAATGAATCGGAACAATAAAAAACCGATGATCAGAATTAAATCCTCGCTTTCAAATGTCAATATTTTCCAACACGATTTCGCCGCCTTTTATATGAAAGGATTTTTCAACCGGAAGCGAACCGGCAACTGTATCTGCATCGGTTCCTGTGATAAAAGTCTGATAACCCGGTTTCAGAAGCGAAAGAAAATGCCGGCGGCGCGCCTCGTCCAGCTCGCTCACAATATCGTCCAGAAGCAGAAGCGGCGCATGTCCCGTATATTCTTCCATAAGCCTGATCTCGGCAAGCCGGAGCGCAATGGCAAGGGAACGCGTTTGTCCCTGGGAGGCGTATGTGCGCGCCTCGCGTCCATTGATCCGTATGATGAAATCGTCCCGGTGAGGACCGCAGGTGGTCGATCCCCGGTACAAATCCTCCGAATGAAGCCGTTTCAAATCCTTTTTATAAATCGCTGCAATGGTCAGCTTGTCAATTACGCCGTTATTCTTTTGCCCTAGAAAGTTGTCATATACAAGATCGAGGGATTCCCCTGTATCCCCGAGATTGTTGAATATCTCCTGAGAAACCCGGGTAAGCCGCTCGAGAAACATTTTCCGGAAATAATAAATTTCAGCCGCATGTTCTGAAATCTGCTCATCCCATACTTCGAGGTTTTCCGCGAGGTTTTCCTCTTCAATGTCTGATTTCAAAAGGGCGTTTCGCTGCTTCAATATCTGGTTGAAACTTTGCAGGTGATGCAGATACCGGGTATTCATCTGGCTTCCTTCCATATCCAGGAAGCGCCGCCTTGCGCTGGGCGTTCCCTGTATGATTTCCAGATCGCCGGGCGTGAAAAGAACCGCATTCATTTTTCCCCACAAAAGCCCCAGGGAGGACAGGGCTTTTTCATTGCAACTTACCTCTTTCCGGTTCTGATCGATCGCCACAATGATATTATACTGGGTTTCGGGATTCTGTACCCTGCCGCGGATGATGGATGTCGTATCTGCGGGAGCATCCCAGGGAAGCGCCTCACGATCGTACCGTGTTCGAAAGGAACGTCCTGTCACCAGGTAATAGATCGCCTCCAGGAGATTCGTTTTTCCCTGGGCGTTTTCGCCCCAGAAAAGATTCACCCCCGGCGCGGGTTCAATATACATGGACTTGATATTTCTGAAGTTCTCTAAGGAAACCTCGAGCAGTCTCATAAAAACAACCTGTTTAAAATCAGACAAATCTCGTATAATCAAGACGTTTTGTACAACAAGCCAGCAAGCCCTGTTTGTCAAGATAGATTTTGCCCGGGAAAAGAATACAAAACTCCTTTGACTTCCAGGAGAAATTGGTATTATGTTTATAATGTTTTTTCAGGAATGAGAAAAAATTGAAATATATAAATAAAGGTGATTTGAAAATGAATAATTTGCAATTGAAAGAGGTTATCAAACAAAGCGTAAGAGAAGTATTGCGGGAAGAAA